>JALYIX010000155.1 GCA_030775565.1 Pseudomonadota bacterium
TGATGGGCATGGGCGAGCCGCTGTACAATTTCGACAATGTCCGCGACGCGCTGAAGCTGGTGATGGACGGCGACGGCCTTGCCCTGTCGAAGCGCCGCATCACCTTGTCGACCTCGGGCGTGGTGCCGATGATGGCGCGCGCCGGGGCCGAGATCGGGGTCAACCTCGCAGTCTCGCTCCACGCCGTGACCAAGGAGGTGCGCGACGAGATCGTGCCGATCAATCGCAAGTACGGGATCGAGCAGCTGCTCCAGGCGCGCGCCGATTATCCCGGCGCCAACAACGCCCGCCGGATCACCTTCGAATATGTCATGCTCAAGGACAAGAACGACAGCGACGCGGATGCGCGCGAACTGGTGCGGCTGCTCAAACACTACAAGCTGCCGGCCAAGGTCAACCTGATCCCGTTCAACCCATGGCCCGGCGCGATCTACGACTGTTCCACGCCCGAGCGAATCCGCAGTTTCTCGACCATCGTCTTCGAGGGCGGGATCTCGGCGCCGGTACGCACGCCCCGTGGTCGCGACATCGACGCCGCCTGCGGACAGTTGAAGACCGCGGCGGAAAAGAAGAGCCGCGCCGAACTCGACCGGCTGGCCGACGAGAAACAGGCCGCACTGGAAGCGGAGTAACCCGGTTAATCGTCGCGGCCGAGCATGGCCGCGAACAGCGCGCCGAGCACGATCGGCCCGACCCGCAGCCCCATCGCGGCGAGATAGACCATCGTCGACGGCAGCGCGAGCGAGGCGGCGGCAATCCAGGTGCGGGGGCGGTCCCCGGCACGCGCCGCCTCGACGAAGAGCAGCAGCGCCGCGACGGCGACAATCGTGAGATCATAGTTGAACGCATAAGGCAGCACGAGGAAGGTCGCGACGGCAGTCACCATCGCAGCGCGGTGGCGCTCGGCGGGCAAGCGCCACAGCAGGAGCGCGGTGACGACGAGCGCGACGAGCGCGTGAATCCCCCAAGCGACCTCCGCCGGCAGCCCCGCGGCGAACAGCGCCGGGGCGAGCGTCGGCATCATGTAGCTCCACAACATGCTCGACGCGCCGACGAGGTTGAGCTGGAGTCCGGTGGTCGCGGCGAGATAGGTCCGCCAAAGCCCGGGGCCGAACAGCAGTACCGACGCCGCGACCAGCACGCCCACGGTCAGCGCGGCTACGGCAAACGCTCGCCACGCCCCGCGTCGGACGAGGACCAGTGGCACGAGGATGGCGAGGTGGGGCTTGATCAGCATCAATCCGATCGCAATTCCCGCCCGGTCCGGCTGATCGTCGAGCCGGTCCCATGCGTAGAGCCACAGAGCGGCGAAGATCAGTCCGTAATGCCCCGCCCACAGGCAAACGATGGTCGCAGGCAAGGCGAGCGCCCACGCCGGTCCAAGTCCGGCGCGCGCCAGCCACCGCCGCGCGGCGAAGGCGAAGGCACCGACCGACATCATCGACCACAAGGCGAGCGCGGCGAGACAGGGCAGCGCGCCGAACAGCGGGGCATAGAGCAGCGAAGTCGGCGGGTAGCTGTAATTATGCTCGATAATGCCGGGACCGAGCGCCGTCGCCTGCCATGCCTGATACGCCCGAACGTCGTAGAGCAATGCCGTCTTGCCCTTGAGCACTAGCTGCCCGGCCGACCACAGGTTGGCGAAGTCGCGTCCCCACAGGGCATGGCCGTTGATGCTCAGTCCGGCGTGCGCGCGGGCGACCTCGAGATCGAGGCCGAAGAGCCCGAGCGCGGCAATCAGGCCGGCGAGCCAAACCAACGCCGGAAGCGGCGCCAGCCCTGCCCAAGATCTGCGCGTTGAAAAGCCGCGTGGGTCGGTCATCGTAGCTTGGATGACGGCCCGGCAGGTGTCTGTCCAGCAACAGGCGCTTGCGCAACGTCGGCCGAACGGCTTTACCGCGCCTCAACTCGAGGGAAAACTGCATGTCGTTGATCGGGAAATTGGTTGGCACGCTGGTCAAGCGCGGGCGGCTGACGCTCGTCACGCCGGACGGCAAACGGGAGAGCTACGGCCCCGGCGGCGGGGCCGATCTGACCATTCGCTTCAACGACCGCAAGGTGGCGTTCGACATCGCCCGCAACCCGCGCCTCAACTTCGGCGAGGCCTATATGGACAAGCGGCTGGTGATCGAGGACGGGACGATCCTCGAGCTGCTCGAGATGATCGTCGGCGCCAACCGCTGGGAAGACGGCGGCGAGGGCCGCAAGATGATCAGCCAGGGCAAGATTGGCGACCTGTTGGCGGTGTTTCGGCGCAATCCGGCCGACAAGGCGCGCAAGAATGTCGCGCACCATTACGACCTCAGCGACGACCTCTACGACCTGTTCCTCGACGACGACCGCCAATATAGCTGCGCTTACTACACCGACCCGAAAAATAGCCTCGAGCAGGCGCAGGCCGACAAAAAGGCGCATATTGCGGCCAAGCTCGACTTGAAGCCCGGCCAGACGGTGCTCGACATCGGCTGCGGGTGGGGCGGGATGGCGCTTTACCTCAACAAGGTCGCCGGGGTGTCGGTCACGGGGGTGACCTTATCCGAGGAGCAGCTCAAGGTCGCGCGGCGGCGGGCCGAGGAGGCCGGGGTCGCGGACCAGGTCAAGTTCGAGCTGATCGACTATCGCCATGTCACCGGCACCTTCGACCGGATCGTTTCGGTCGGGATGTTCGAGCATGTCGGCGCGGCGCACTACGACGAGTTTTACGCGACCTGCAAGAAGCTGCTCAAGCCCGACGGGGTGATGCTGCTCCACACCATCGGCAAGCTCGGCAGCGCCGGCGGGCCAGACCCCTTCACCGACAAATGGGTCTTTCCCGGCTATCACCTACCCTCGCTGTCGCAGATGTCGGCGTCGAGCGAGAAGGTGCGGCTGATCGCCAGCGACGTCGAGATGTTGCGGGTCCATTATGCCTATACGCTGCGCGCATGGCTCGAACGGTGCGAGGCGGCGAAGGACAAGATCGTCGCGCTGTACGACGAGCGCTTCTTCCGGATGTGGGAGTTCTACCTCGCCGGCGGGATCGTGATGTTCGAGAGCGGCGCGGCGTGCAACTACCAGGTGCAGTATATCCGCGACCGCTACGCGTTGCCGCTGACGCGCGATTACATGATGGAGGCCGAACAGAAATATCGGGCGAAGGCGTCGTCCCGGGCCTGAACCAGGGACGACGACAATCGATTATTGCCCGCGCATGCCGCGGCCGGCGGCGCGCTCGTCGGGGGTGAGCTGGCCGTCGTGATTGGTGTCGAGGCGGTCGAAGTGCTGGAGCGCCATGGTGGTCGCCTCCTGCAGCGTCACGCGGCCGTCGTGGTTGACATCGGCCATGGTCCACATCCGGGCCATGCCGCCGCCCATTCCGGCGCCCATTCCGCCGCCCATGCCATGCGCATGTTCGCCTTCGCCACCGGCCATGTCGCCATGGTGCATCGGCGCGCGGGCGAATTCGTCGCGGCTGATCATGCCGTCGTGGTTGGCGTCGATCATGTCGAACATCGCGTTGCGGTCCATCGGCATGCGGCCCGAGGCCATCCCGCTGCCAGCCTCGCGCGGAGCGTCCCAGCGCTTGCCGGCGGCGGCGAGTTCGGACTGGTCGAGAACGCCGTCATGGTTGACGTCGAGCATCGCGAACATCTTCTGCGTGCGGGCGACGACCTCGGCGCGCAACTGGACGCGGTTCATCATCTCGGCGCGCATTCCGGCCGCTGGCGGCATAGCCATCGGCGGAGTCTGGGCAAGCGCGGGAGCGGCAAGGAAGGCGCAGGCGGCGAACAGGCTTTTCTTCATCTCGAACGACTCCGGCTGAAAATGATCCCGCCGCCTAACCGCGCCATCCTGTATGCCGCTTGAATGGCGCCGCGCACGGTGGCAGGGGCCGCGCGGATACTCATCGGGGATGACGACGATAATGGCCGACCGCTTGCGCCGCGTGGTGCTCGCCTTTTCGGGCGGGCTCGATACCAGCGTCATCCTGAAGTGGCTTCAGGTCACCTATCAGTGTGAAGTCGTAACCTTCACCGCAGACTTGGGGCAGGGCGAGGAATTGGAGCCGGCGCGGGCCAAGGCCGAGCTGATGGGGGTTCGCCCCGAACATATCTTCACCGACGACCTCAAGGAGGAGTTCGTCGGCGACTATGTTTTCCCGATGATGCGCGCCAATGCACTCTACGAAGGGCTGTATTTGCTCGGCACCTCGATTGCGCGGCCACTAATCGCCAAGCGGCAGATCGAGATCGCGCGCCAGTTCGGGGCCGATGCGGTGTCCCACGGCGCGACCGGGAAAGGCAACGACCAGGTCCGCTTCGAGCTCGGCTATTACGCGCTGGCGCCCGACATCAAGGTCATCGCCCCGTGGCGCGAATGGGACCTGACCAGCCGCACGGCACTGATCGAGTTCGCCGAGAAGAACCAGATCCCTGTGCCAAGGGACAAGCGCGGCGAAAGCCCGTTTTCGACCGACGCCAACATGCTTCATACCTCGTCCGAGGGTAAGGTCCTCGAGGATCCGTGGGTCGAGGTCCCCGACTATGTCTATTCGCGCACCGACGATCTGATCGCGGCGCCCAACACGCCCGAGGAGATCACGGTCGAGTTCAAGCGCGGCGATGCCGTCGCGGTCAACGGCGTGGCGTTGTCGCCCGCGAACCTGCTGATGAAATTGAACGAGCTTGGCAAGCGCCACGGCATCGGGCGGCTCGATCTCGTCGAGAACCGATTCGTCGGCATGAAGTCGCGCGGGATGTACGAAACGCCCGGCGGGACCATCCTCCACGCCGCGCACCGCGCGATCGAGCAGCTGACCCTCGACCGCGGCGCGGCGCATCTCAAGGACGAACTGATGCCGCGCTATGCGGAATTGCTCTACAACGGCTTCTGGTTCAGTCCCGAGCGCGAGATGCTGCAGGCGGCGATCGATCACAGCCAGGCCAAGGTCGACGGCGAGGTGCGGATGAAGCTCTACAAGGGCGGCACTCACATCACCGGGCGCCGCTCGCCGAACAGCCTCTACAGCGAGAAGGTGGTGACGTTCGAGGACGACGCCGGCGCCTATGACCAGCGCGACGCCGAGGGTTTCATCAAGCTCAACGCATTGCGGCTGCGGCTGCTAGGGCGGCGCGACCGCGGGTGATCCCGCCGGCTGCCCCCGAGACTCCACATCGGCCGCGCCAGTGGTGGGAAACCCGGTGGTTCGCCGGACTGATGGTGCTGCTTGCGACGGTGCCGCTGCTCTACCCGCCGATCCCGCCGCTGGTCGATCTTCCGGGGCACCTCGGGCGCTACCGGGTGAGCATCGACCTCGACCAGTCGGCCGCGCTGCAGCGCTACTTCACCTTCCAGTGGTCGCTGTTCGGCAATCTCGGGGTCGACCTGCTGGTCATCCCAATGTCGAAGATTTTCGGATTGGAGCTGGCGACCAAGCTGATCGTACTGTCGATCCCGCCGCTGACCGTCGCCGGCTTCCTGTGGGTGGCGCGCGAGGTTCACCATCGCGTTCCGCCGACCGCGCTGTTCGCGCTGCCCTTCGTTTACGGGCACCCCTTCCTGTTCGGCTTCGTCAACTTCGCGCTGGCGATGGCGCTCGCCTTCCTTGCGTTCGGGCTGTGGCTGAGAATGGCCCGGCTCGGGGCAACGCGATTGCGGCTGGTCCTGTTCGTCCCGATCAGCCTCCTGCTGTGGATCGTGCACACTTATGGCTGGGGGCTGCTCGGCCTACTCGCTTTTTCGGCCGAATCTGTACGGCAGCACGACCGCGGCCGCGGCTGGTTCATGGCCGGGGTGCATGGCGCGCTGCACGCTTCGGTGATGGTGTTACCCCTGTTCCTGACACTCTATTGGCAAAGCGGGGCGCAGCACAGTTCGCTGGCGACCGACTGGTTCAACTTCAAGCTGAAGTGGCGCTGGGTGAAGATGGCGCTGCGCGACCGCTGGGACTGGTACGACGAGACCAGCGTGGCGGTCACGGCGGTGCTGTTTCTGGTCGTGCTGTTCCACCGCAAGCTGACCTTTTCGCGCAACCTTGTATTTTCGGCACTCGTGCTGATCGCTTTCTATCTGCTGTTGCCACGGATCATCTTCGGGTCGGCCTATGCCGACATGCGACTGGTGCCGTTCATCTTCGCGGTGATTATCCTGTCGATGCGGTTCAAGGCCGAAACCCATCTGCCGACGGCACGCGCGCTGGTTATCGCCGGACTGGCCTTTTATGCGGTCCGGCTGGCGGGCACGACGCTCAGCCTGACGCTCGCCTCGCTTGACCAGTCGGCCAAGCTCGAGGCGCTGGATCGGGTGGAGCCCGGGTCGCGCGTGCTGACGCTTGTCGGCCAGCGCTGCGAAGACAATTGGGCCCTCCCCCGCAATGCCCATCTTGGTGCCCTGGCAATCGTCCGGCGGGACGGGTTCAGCAACGATCAGTGGCCGATGACCGATGCCAAGCTGCTCGGTGTGCGCGACCAGGCGCGGCTCGGCTGGTTCGCCTACGATCCATCGGAGCAGGTCCGCCCGGCGCGGTGTGCCAATCGCGAGCATTGGCCGATCGACCTCTCGCTGCAGCGCTTCCCGCGCGACGAATTCGACTATGTCTGGCTGATGGATAATCCGTCCTACGACCACAGCCTTGTCACCGGGATGACGCAGGTCTGGCGCGGACCCGCCTCGGTGCTCTATCGCGTGCGGCCATGACCGCGCTTTCCATCGTCGTTCCCTGCTTCAACGAGGCCGAGTGCCTCCCCGTGCTGCACCAGCGGCTCACTGCTGCCGCGCGCGCCAGCTTCGGCGAGGATTATGAGCTGGTGCTCGTCAACGACGGCTCGCGCGATGCCAGCTGGTCGCTGATGGAGGCGCTGGCGGCGGACGACCCGCATCTGGTCGCGGTCAACCTGTCGCGCAATCATGGCCACCAGCTGGCGCTGACCGCCGGGCTCGACCTTTGCCGCGGCGAGCACATCATGATCGTCGACGCCGATCTGCAGGACCCGCCCGAGTTGCTCGGCCCAATGCTCGAGACGATGCGCCGCGAGGGTGCCGACGTGGTCTATGGCGTGCGCCGGAGCCGCGCCGGCGAGAGCGCTTTCAAAAAGGCCACTGCGCACGGCTTCTATCGCCTGCTGGCTAGCGCGACCGACGTCGAGATCCCGCTCGACACCGGTGACTTCCGGTTGATGACGCGCCGCGCGCTAAACGTGTTGCTGGCGATGCCCGAGCAGGCCCGCTTCATCCGCGGCATGGTCGCATGGATCGGCTTTCGGCAGGTTCCACTCGCCTATGATCGTGATGAACGGCTTGCCGGAACGACCAAATATCCGTTGGGTAAAATGGTTCGCTTCGCGCTCGACGCGCTGACGAGCTTTTCCTCGGCGCCGCTGAAACTCGCGAGCCATGCGGGGCTCGCGCTGTCGCTGGGGTCGCTCCTGATCATTGGCTACATCCTGTTCGGCTGGCTCGCCGGCTGGTCGGTCCCTGGCTGGACCTCGGTGATGCTGGTCGTCGTGATCCTCGGCGCGGTCCAGATGTTCGTGCTCGGACTGATGGGCGAATATATCGGACGGCTCTACAGCCAGTCCAAGCAGCGCCCGCTGTACATCGTCCAGGCGGTCACCGGCGGAGAGACGCGGCCAACGCCCCGGCTGGGTCAGGTGGCGCGCGCCACCGCGACAAGCGACAGCCCCGGGGGAAGCGGGATTCTTCCCAGTAGATAGGCCTCGACGCCGAACAGCCGGTCGAACAACCGGTTGACGCCTCTGGGCGGCCGCTTGTTGTCGCCGCCCTTGCCGCCGGTTGCCTTGCTCGCCAGCTGCGCGGCGACGGCAAGCGGGAACAGCAGACTGTTGAAATAGCTTATTCGCTGAAGTTCGAGCCCGGCGCCGGCCACCAGCGCAGCCAGCCGCTTCTTCGAGTAACGGCGATAATGGTGATTGAGGGTATCGTGCGCGCTCCACATCCATTGGTGGGCGGGGACGGTAATAAGCACCGAACCGCCGGGCCTCAGCCGCCTGGCGATCGCCGTCAGCCCGGCACGATCGTCCTCGACATGTTCGATCACGTCGAGAATTGCGACCAGGTCGTAATGCCGCTCGGCGATCCCGTCGAGTTCGGGCAGCGAGGCGCTGACGATGTCGATCCCCAGCCGCGCGGTCGCAACTTCGCGCGCGGCGTCGTCGAGCTCGGTCGCGTCGACGGTCCCGAACGCACGGAGCATCGGTACATTATGTCCCGTGCCGCAGCCGATCTCGAGAATGCGCGCGTCGGGCGGAAGGACAATCTCGCGGGCGATGAAGGCTGCCAGGATGCGCCGCCGCGCGGTATACCACCAGTGCGTCTGGTCATGATCGACCATATGATCGTAGATCGAACGGTCCATCAGGCGAAGACCCATTTGCGGTTCAGGGTAAAGGTGGCGAGCGGAGTGATAAACGAAATCGGGATCAGCGGGAGATGCTTCTCCAACCCCAGCCGGGTTGCGATGAGCCAGGTCCAGAACGCATTGAGGCCAAAGCTGACGAGCGACACGATGAAGAAGCGGAAGGTCGTCCGCCGCACATTGTCGCGAGTGCCATGCCCTTGGAAGCTGAACCGGCTGTGGAGCGTGTAGCCAAGCAGCATCGCCACGAGATATCCTGCGAAGTTGGCCAGCTGAGCATGACGCGCGGCGCTAACCGGCACAGCGGTGCCGATGACCACAGAGTAGATGACGGCATAGAGCAGGGTCAGGAAGCCGCCGGTCACCAGGAAGCGCAGAAGCTGCAGTCCAATTGTGCGCTGGTGGTCGGTCAACCGATCGTCGAGTAGGCTGATCATTGCTCTCATCTTGCTGGAAAACGCGTCCCCCACGGTCGGGGCGCGGCTGGAGGCAGGGCGTAATCCGGCAGGGAACGTGATGCAAATCGGGGCTGCCCAAGGCCTTGGGCCGAATTGCCTCAACCTCCCAGTGTTTCGCGGACGACGTAGATCGGGCGGGCCTTGGTTTCGACCATGATCCGCCCGACATATTCGCCAAGCACGCCGAGCGACAGCAATTGCAGCCCGCCGAGCAGCAGAATGGCGGTCAGCAGGGATGCGTACCCTGGCACATCAACGCCGTAGAGCAGGGTGCGGACGAGGATGAACATCGCATAAGCCATGGCAACGAGCGCCACGCTGCCCCCGAGATAGCTCCACACTCGCAGCGGAACGGTCGAAGACGACGTGATTCCGTCGATCGCCAAGGTCCACAGCTTCCAGTAGCGAAACTTGGTTGTCCCCACCGCCCGAGCCGCGCGCCGATAGTGGACCGAGGTCGAAGTGAAGCCGGCCCATGCAAAGAGCCCCTTCATGAAACGGTTGCGCTCCGGCATCGCGCGGATCACGTCGACGACCTTGCGGTCGAGCAGGCGAAAGTCGCCAGCATGTTCTGGAATCTTGTCTTGGCTCAGCCAGTTGTGGGCGCGATAATAAAGGTCGGCGGAGAGGCGCTTCGGCAGGCTGTCGGTTTGGCGATCGTCCCGTACGCCATAGACAATGTCGAAGCCGGCCCGCCACTGGCGGACCATATCGCCGAGCGCCTCGGGTGGGTCCTGCAAGTCGACGTCCATCGGCACCACGGCCGCGCCGCGCGCATGGTCTATCGCGGCGGACAACGCCGCTTCCTTGCCGAAGTTGCGCGATAGGGACAGCGCGCGAACCCGCGGGTCACGGCCAATCGCGGCTCGGATCGCGAGAAGGGTCGCGTCATGACTCCCATCGTCGATGAAGAGTATCTCGTAAGACTGACCCGCAGGGTCGTCGAGCGCAGCGAGCACTTCGCCCAGTCGCGCTACGAACGGCGCCACCGCTTCCTGCTCGTCCTTGACGGGGACAACTATCGACAGCTCGGGCGGCTTGATCATGCGACGCCCTGACGACGATATACGGCGAAAAACAAAGGCAAGCGTGTGCGCGCGACGCGTCGCTCGGCTTCAATCAACTGGAGGAGGGGAGCAACGGCATGGGCTTGCCCTCTAGCGGTGAGTGACTAGAGCGAGAAAGCATTTTCTCAAGGACAGCGGCGGTGGATCAAATCCTGGCGTGGTTGGATCGCCATTGGCGGTGGGTCGTGGTCGTGGCCTGGCTGGGGTTGTCGGCCTGGTTCCTGTTCCAGAACTGGGGCCGGGTGCGCGGCTTTGCGCTGGGCGACACCGACGACAATATGCGCATGAGCCAGGTCCGCGCGCTGCTTGCCGGACAGGACTGGTTCGACCTGCGCCAATATAAGATGAACCCGCCGTACGGCGCCAACATCCACTGGTCGCGGATCGTCGACCTGCCGATCGCCGGGATGATCCTCGCCCTGCGCCCTTGGATCGGCGGCCCCGACGCCGAGCGCACTGCGGTCGCGATCGCGCCATTGCTGCCGCTGCTCCCGTTGATGTGGGCGCTGGCGCTGGCGACGCGGCGGCTGGTTGCCCCGGCCGCCTATCCGTTGGCGATCATCGCCTTGTTCTTCGCCGGATCGACGCTCGGCATGACGACGCCGCTCAGGATCGACCATCATGGCTGGCAACTGATGCTGCTGGCGATCAGCATTGCCGGAATGGCCGACCGCCGCCGAGCGAGGGGCGGCGTGACCGCCGGGCTCGCCGGCGCCGTATCGCTCGCGATCGGGCTCGAGATGATCATTTATATCGCGCTGACAGGCGTGGCGGTCGTGCTGATGTGGGTCGACGACCGCAATGAGCGCGACCGGCTCGCAGCGTTCGCCGCCAGCATCGGCGGCGGCTGCGCGATCGGTTTCGCGGCCTTTGCCTCCTACGCCAACCGGCTGCCGGTCTGCGACGCCCTGTCGCCGGTGTGGTTGTCCGACGCATTGCTCGGCGGCGCGCTCCTGCTCGGCCTGGCCTGGTTGCGGGTCGAGACCTGGCAGCGGCGGTTGCTGCTCGCGCTCGCGGCGGGCGTACTCCTCAGCGGGTTCCACGCGCTGACGTGGCCGCATTGCCTGTCGCGGCTCGAGGGCGTGTCGCCCGAAGTCAACCGGCTGTGGCTAAGCCGGGTGCGCGAGGCGCGGCCGGTGTGGGCCAATGGTTGGGAGATCGTGCTGCTGATCATTGCCCTGCCCGTCGCCGGAATGATCGGCTACGTGCTGCTCGGCTGGCGTTTGCGGGCCGATCGCGAGCGGCTCCGCGCCTTGCTGTCGATCGCGGCACCGGCCACCGCCGCAACGCTCCTTCTGTGCTGGCAGACCCGCACTGGTCCCGCGGCGCAAATGATGGCGGTGCCAGGAGCGGTGGCCATTCCATGGCTGCTTGCGCCGCGCGCGTTCACCTCGGGCAACAGCGTCGTGCGCGTGCTCGGGACGAGCGCAATCGTCCTGCTCGGCCTTGGCGGGCTTGTGCCGATGATCCTGAATTTCGTTCCGCCCAAGCCGGTCCGCGCCGCCGACCGGGCGATCAACCGCGCCAACAACCTGTGCCCGACGCTATGGGCGCTCAAGCCCGTCGCGCAGCAACCCGCGGGCGTCGTGTTCACCTTCGTCGACCTCGCGCCGCGCTTGATCACGGTCACGCACCATAGCTCGATCGCCGGCCCCTATCACCGCAACGGCGACCAGATCGCCGATATCATGCACGCCTTCCGCGGGACCGCGGACGAGGCGCATGCGATCATTGCCCGCTACCACTCGACCTACGTCCTGACCTGCCCCGGCCTGTCGCAGACGACGGTGTTCATGGCGGAGGCCCCCAAGGGCTTCTACGGCCAGCTCGCGCGCGGGCAGGTGCCGGCGTGGCTCCAGCCGGTAACCCTGCCCAAGGACAATCCTTACCGGATGTACCGCGTCGTCGGTTAGGTGAGCCCGGGAAAGCTCTGCCTGATTCCGTCGATCACGAACTGGGCGGCGAGCGCGGCGAGAATGACGCCGAGCAAACGAGTGATCATCGCCTCCAGCTTGGCGCCGATCAGTCGCATCAGCGGGCCCGCGGCGAGCAGCGCGACGATCGTTAGCAGGATGACCAGGGTCATCGCGCCGAACACGATCGCATTTTCGGCAAGCCCCTCCGCGCGGGACGTGAGCAGCATGGCGGTGGCGATCGAGCCGGGCCCGGCGATCATCGGGATCGCCATCGGGAATACCGAAATATCCTCGGCGCCCTCGGCCTCCATGTCATGCACGCGCTGCTCGCGGCGCTGGGTGCGGCGCTCGAACACCATTTCCAGCGCGATGATGAACAGCATGATCCCGCCGGCGAGGCGGAAGCTGGCGAGGGTGATGCCGAGCGTGTGGAGAAGCGGCCGGCCAAGCAGCGCGAAAAATACCAGGATCGCCCAGGCAATCGCGCCTGAGCGGATCGCCATCTTGCGACGGTGGTCGGCATTCGTCCCGGCGGTCAGCGACGCAAAGATCGGCGCGCAGCCCGGCGGGTCGATGATGACGAGGAAGCTCAGCAGCGCCGAGGTGAACAGCGCGAACAATTAAGGAGCGACGCGCTGGTAGACCCGCTGGGCGTAGCGCCGGCCGGTCCATTCGTAGACCCGGAAGATGCGCGTTCCGTCCTTTTCGACCTTCCAGTCCCAGCCGAGCGTCTTGTCGGCGGACTCGCCGCGGCCATAGTCGAGCAGCTTGCCTGGCGCCGTCGACCGGGGCGGATTGGCGATCGGCGCACCGGCCGGGCGACCCGCGCAGGAGGCATGGCTGACCAGCGGCACCGCGCCCAATGCAATCGCTTCGACCGTCGGTTCGCCGCCGTCGTAAAGCCAGCGCCAGCGCTTGCCATTCTTCAGCCAGACGGTGGTGAAGCGGCCATGATGCCCATCGGCGCTGGTGTAGGGACCGCCGTTGACCGCGACGCTGCGATCGCACGACATGATCGACGCGGCCGGCGTCCAGGTGACGGCGCGGGCTGGCTCCTTGCGGCCCTTGAGGAAATCGCGTGCCCACACCGCCTGGGGCGTGAACATGACCGCGTCGGGGGCGGCGTAGCGGCGGAATGCGGCCCATTGGCCGATCGCTTGCGCGTCGCGCGCGAAGGCGCGCTCGGCGTCGATCGCGGTCGGCGAACCCGCGGCCAGTGCGACAGCAGCGATGACGGCGATCATAGGGCGTTCTCCAGTGCAAATCCCTCGCGGAGCGCGGCCGAGACGAGCGTGTTGCGGATGAGGCAGGCGATCGTCATCGGACCGACCCCGCCGGGGACGGGGGTGATCGCGCCGGCGACCGCGGACGCCGAGGCGAAGTCGACATCGCCGACGAGGCGGGTCTTGCCGGGTTCGGCGCCGCCGACACGATTGATGCCGACGTCGATCACGGTTGCGCCGGGCTTGAGCCAGTTGCCCTTGACCATCTCGGGCTGGCCGACCGCGGCGACGACGATATCGGCCTGACGCACGACCGCGGGGAGGTCGGCGGTGCGGCTGTGGGCGATGGTCACCGTGGCGCTTTCGCCAAGCAGGAGCAGCGCCATCGGCTTGCCGACGATGTTCGAGCGGCCGATGACGACGGCGGACTTGCCGCCGAGGCTGCCGAGTTCGGCCTTGAGCAACAGCAGGCAGCCATAGGGCGTGCAGGGGACGAAACCGGGAAGGCCCGTGGCCAGCCGGCCGGCGTTGACCGGGTGGAAGCCGTCGACATCCTTGTCGGGATCGATCCTCGTAATGACCTTGGCCGCATCGATCTGCGGCGGAAGAGGCAGTTGGACGAGGATGCCGTCGACCGCGGGGTCCGCGTTAAGCGTGTCGACCAGCGCGAGCAGGTCGGCTTCGGCCGTGTCGGCCGTGAGCTTGTGCTCGAAACTCTCCATTCCGGCTTCGACCGTCGCCTTGCCCTTCGCGCGGACATAGACGGCGCTCGCGGCATCCTCGCCGACGAGGACGACGGCGAGCCCGGGGGCACGGCCGGCGGCCGCCCGGAAGCGGGTAACCTCGTCGGCGACCCGTGCGCGCAAGGTCGCGGCGGCGGCTTTCCCGTCGATGATCCGCGCCGTCATGGTCAGACCGTGGTCGAAGTAGCGATGTCCATCGCCGCACCCGCCAGCAGCTTCTGGATCACCATGATGAGGAGCAGCACGACCATCGGCGAAAAGTCGATCCCGCCGAAATCGGGCAGGAGGCGGCGGATCGGGCGATAGAGCGGACCGGTGAGCTTCTCCAGCGCGAGCGCGATCTGGCGCACCGCCGGACTGCTGGTGTTGAGCACGTTGAAGGCAAGCAGCCAACTCAGGATCGCCTGGATGATGATGATCCACCACAGCACGTTCAGCAGCAAGATGGCGATCGAGAAGAGCGACATGACGATGTTCATCGCCGCCTCCTAGCGGGGCGTCCGATGGCGCACAATGCGGGGTGATCGGCGCGAAGCGGTCAGGGAGCGAAGCGGTTGGGCTGGGCTTCGGCGAGGATCAGCGCGAAGTCACCGGCGGGGTCGGTCCATTCGGCAAGCGGGGTCCAGCCCCCGGCGAGGAGCAGCAGGCGGCTGCCGCGCGCTTCATATTTGTGGCTGTTCTCGGTGTGGATCGAGGAGCCGGCGGCGAAGTGGAACGGGTGGCCCTCGACGGTGAAGTCGACATCGCGGACCGCACGCAAGTGCATCTCGATCCGACTTAACATGTCGTTCCAGCGCGCTTCGTGGATGAACGCGCCGGTGGGAATGGTGCCGTGAAGCTCGCGGGTGATGCGTTCAATCAGGTTCAAGTTGAAGGCGGCGGTCACTCGCTCAGGATCGTCATAGGCGGCAATCAGGCGCTCGACCGGCTTCACTCGGTCCATGCCGATGAGCAATTTCGCACCGGTGCCGAGCAGGGTTCGGAAATGGCGGAGCAGGTCGGTTGCGCTGCGCGGGACGAAATTGCCGATCGTCGAGCCGGGGAAGAAGCCGAGTTTCGGCATCGCGGCGATCTCGGCGGGGAGGTCGAGCGGCTTGGTGAAATCCGCGACGACGGGGAAGACCGGGAAGTGGAAGGCGTCGTCGACGACCCCGGCGCTTTCGTGGAGATAGTCGCCGCTGATGTCGACCGGGACATAGGCGGCGGGGTGGATCGCTTGCAGCAACAACGGGGTCTTGGTGGCGGACCCGGCGCCGAACTCGACGACCGCCATGCCCTCGGGGAGCTGGGCGGCGATGTCGGGCATGATCTCGGTGAGCAGCGCAGTCTCGGTGCGCGTCGGGTAGTAAGCGTCGAGCCGGGTGATCTCGTCGAACAGCTCGGACCCGCGGCGGTCGTAGAGCCAGCGCGCGGGGATCGAAGGGATCGGTTCGGCAAGCCCGCGCAGGACGTCGTCGCGGAAGGCTGGATCGACCGGCGCGTCGTTCGCCGCGGGCGCCTCCGGCTCGGCGGTTGCCGCATCAAATGTCTCGAGCAAGGCGGACTCCGGTGAATTGCCAGCGCGCGGCGGGCGGGAAGAAGTTGCGGTAGCTGGCGCGACTATGCCCCCGCGGGGTAGCGCAGCTGGCGCCCTTGAGGACATGCTGGCCGCTCATGAATTTGCCATTATATTCGCCGACGGTGCCGGTCGCGGGGGCGAAGCCCGGGTAGGGCAGGAAGGCCGAGCCGGTCCATTCCCACACGCCCCCGAACCAGCCCGACGCGGGCGCGGGGAGGACCGCCCCTGCCTGGTCGAGTTGCTGGCCTTCGCTCGGGTCGGCCAGGGCGGCGGCATTTTCCCACTCCTCCTCGCGCGGCAGGCGGGCACCGGCCCAGCGCGCGAACGCATCGGCTTCGTAGAAGCTGATGTGCGCGACGGGGGCGTCGGGGTCGCGCGCGATGCGGCCGGCCAGGGTGAAGGCAGAACAATCCTCGCGCCAGTAGAGCGGGGCGGCGACCGCTTCGCGACGGACCCAGTCAAAGCCTTCGCTGAGCCACAGCGTGGGGGTCGAGTAGCCGCGGTCGGCGATGAACTCGTCCCACTCGGCGTTCGTGACCGGGCGGGCGGCGAGCGCGTGGGGGTGGAGTAGCGCGCGGTGGCGGGGCTGCTCGCAATCGAAGGCGAAGCCGTCGGGCCCCGCGCCAATCGCCGTCAGTCCGCCGGGATGCTCGGACCAGTCGTTGGAGGACAGGTTGGCCGGCGCGGGGAGGAGAGCGCCATAGGCCGGTTCGAGCGGGTTGGCGGCGAACGTCGCGAGGATGTCGGTGAGGAACAATTCCTGATGCTGTTGCTCATGCTGGATGGCGAGCTCGACGAGGGTGAGCGCTTGCGGCGACAGCGTCGGCAAAGCGCGGTCGATCGCCTCGTCGACATGGGCGCGCCAGTCGCGAATCGTGTCGAGGGCCGGGCGCGACAGCATCCCGCGGCGGTGACGCGCGTGGCGCTCGCCCTCGCCTTCGTAATAGCTGTTGAAGAGGTAGGCGAAGCGGTCGTCGAACGCGGGTCGGCCGAGGTCGCGCAGGATGAAGGTTTCGAGGAACCACGTCGTATGGGCGAGGTGCCACTTGGCGGGGGAAGCGTCGGGGTCAGGCTGGATGGTCGCGTCGGCGTCGCTCAAGGGCGCGGCGAGGTCGAGCGTCAGCTGGCGGGTCGCGTGGAAGCGCGCCGCAAGTCCGTCAGTCAACCGTCTCGGGTCGCACCGGGTCGCCACAGCACATCGCCTCCCTCACTGCTCGCCACCGAACGCGCGGACACGAACAAATGGTCCGACAGCCGGTTAAGATACGTGAGTGCGGGCGGATTGATGCGCTCCTTAGCGGACAAGGCGACCGCCGCGCGCTCGGCGCGGCGGACGATGGCGCGGGCGAGGTGGAGCGCGGCAACCGCGGCCGAGCCGCCGGGGAGGATGAAGCTGGCGAGTGGGTCGAGGGTCTCGTTCATCGCGTCGATCTCGCGTTCGAGCCGCTCGGCCTGCGCCGGGATCATGCGCAGCGCCCAGTCGGGGTCGGCCTCGTCGGTGACCGGGGTGGCGAGGTCGGCGCCGAGGTCGAACAGCTCGTTCTGGACGCGACGCAGGGCGTCGGCGAGGCTGTGCTGGCCGAGATGCGCGATGGCAAGACCGAGCGCGCTGTTGGCCTCGTCGACATCGCCGATCGCGGCCATGCGGGCGCTTGCCTTGGACACGCGCGAGCCGTCGACGAGACCCGAAGTGCCGTCGTCGCCGGTGCGGGTGTAGATCTTGTTGAGCTTGACCATGCGTGCCGCCCGACCGGCCTAGTGCGGGCGCCCGCCGCCGGCAATCATCAGGATGATCGCGACGATGGCGATGGCGATGCCCTGGTAGAGCACGCGCTTGCGCATCCAGTCCTGCTGTTTCGCGCCGCTATTGTCTTTCCCCGAGGCCATGGCGATGACCCCGCGAACGAGGACATAGGCGGTCGCGCCCATGGCGGCGACGAGAGCGAGGATGAGGAGGATGTTCATGGGTGCTATCTAGGCGTGCGACCAGCCGAATCCTAGGGGCAGGCGGCCAGCAAGCAGGTCGGCAGCGAGCGCGCGGCCATCGACTCCGGCGGCGCGCATCGCGGCAAGCGTCGGGGCGTGATCGCGCTTGGCGAGGCGGCGGCCGTCGGCGTGGGTGACCAGCGCGTGGTGATGGTAGGCGGACTCGGGCAGGCCGAGCAGGATCTGGAGGAGGCGCTGGACCGGCGTGGCGG
>JALYIX010000156.1 GCA_030775565.1 Pseudomonadota bacterium
GGCAAGGTGACGATCAAGAAGTACGCCAACCGGCGACTCTACGATACCGATAGCTCGAGCTACATCACGCTCGACAAGCTGGCGACGATGATTCGCGAGGGCCGTGAATTCGAAGTGCTCGACGCCAGGTCCGGCGAAGATATCACGCACCAAGTGCTGACCCAGATCATCGTCGACGAGGAAGCGCGCGGGTCGACGATGCTGCCGGTCAATTTCCTGCGCCAGCTGATCGGGCTCTACGGCGGATCGATGCAGGGCGCGGTGCCGGCCTATCTCGACGCGGCAATGGACGCGTTCAAGACCAACCAGAATGCGATGCGCGACGCGCTCACCGCCAACCCGCTGGCCGACCTTGCGAAGCGCAACATGGCGATGTTCGAGGAAGCCACTTCTGCGCTTCGTCCCAAGCCGCGCGCGGCGCCTGCGGACGGGGAAACCAGCGAGATCGAGAAGCTGCGCGCCGAGTTGGCGTCGCTCCAGGCCAAGGTCGACCGGCTGGTCGGCTGAGGCCCGCAAAAGCAGCGCATGATCATGACGAGAAATCGGATCATTTCAAGTCTTGAACATTTGTCGCACCCACCGCATCTTGGCGGGACTATCAACACAGCGAAAGGAGGTGATCCGATGTCTCATGGTTCAGCAGAGGGGTCGGTTCGGTTCGTTCGGGAGATGCAGGCCTAGCTCGCCTGCCTTAAGGTCTTCCGGGCTGGAACTCTCCGGCCGCTGACCATGTCGAGGGGGCTGTCACGCAAGGTGGCAGCCCCTTTTACTATTTGTGGTCGAGCCCGCCCGCCGACAGTGCTTGCGCTTGACGGAACCGTTTCGGCGGTGAACCGTCTAGCAAGCGACATTCACGGGAGGCGCGCATGGCTAAAGGCACCACGGGTTCGAGCGGAAAATCGACGAGCAACGAGACCACGATTGATCGTATCGCAAAAGTTGCCGTCAGTCGCGAGATGCTCGCGGCGGGTTTGACCGCGGCGGCGGCAGCGCTCGCTGCGAGTCCGACCGCGCGGCGCAAGATCCGCGATGCCGGTCTTGACGCGGCAGATAGCGCGACCAGCGCAGCGACGGCGGTGATGAACAATGCCTCGCGTCTGGGCACACTGATCGCCGAAGCCGTCGCTGAAGCGGCGCAACGCGTGCTGTCGGGCAAGTGGACCGACGATCTTGGCGCTACGTCGGGAACGGCGGGGAGCGCCGGTGCAACCGGCGCTCGCAGTTCGACCGGCAAGACGCGGGCCGCGGCGGGGACGACTGCTTCGGGCCGGACGACCAAGCGAGGGGCTACGTCCTCAACGCGGGCTAAGCCTGGTCCCAAGCCTGGCTCGACTCGCGCCAAGCCGGGTCCCAAGCCTGGCTCGACGCGTGCGAAGCCGGGACCGAAGCCTGGTTCCAAGCGCGCCAAGTCGGGGGCGACGTCCGCTGCAGCGGTTGCAGCGATAGAGGCCTCCGCAACGCGGCCCGCGACGGCTTCGAAGCCCGGTCCCAAGCCGCGTTCGACTGGGGCCAAGCGCGGCTCCTCGACGGCGCGGCGCGGTGCTTCTGCGCGCAAGCGTGCGACCCCGACGCCGCCGAGCGGCGGGGGCGACACGCCCACTTCTTGAGCCACTGGCGCGGGTGACGTCGGCGTGCCATTGCCGCCCGCATGACGACCCCGCCGCCCACATCGCCGCATGGCGCCTCGCTCGCCGTGATCATCCTTGCCGCCGGGCAGGGCTCGCGGATGCGCTCTGACACGCACAAGGTGCTCCACGCGATCGCGGGAAAGCCGATGCTGCTGCATCTGCTCGACACGGTTGCCGCGCTCTCACCCGAGCGCGAAGTCGTCGTTGTCGGCAAAGGACGTGACCAAGTCGAGACGGCGATCGCCGACCGAAGAATTGCGACCGCGCTTCAGGCCGAGCAACACGGCACCGCGCATGCCGTGCGGATGGCCGAAACCGCGCTGAACGGGTTCGAGGGAGCGGTGCTGATTCTGTACGGCGACACGCCGTTTGTCACCACCGCGACACTGCGGCGGATGCTCGACCGGCTCGCCGCGCCAGATCGGCCGGGCATCGTGGTGCTCGCAAGTTCGCCCGACGACGGCAAGAGCTACGGCCGAGTGGTCCTGGGGGAAGGCAACCGCATCGCCAAGATGGTCGAATATAAGGACGCGAGCGAGGCCGAGCGCGCCATCCCGCTATGCAACAGCGGGATGATGGCGGTCGACGGCGCGGCGCTGTTCCGCTGGCTCGGCGAAATCGGAAACGACAATGCCGGCCAGGAATATTATCTGCCCGACCTGGTGATGGTGGCAATGCGCGACGGTCGGCATCCGGTCGCAATCGAAGGCGAGACGTTCGAGACCGCGGGGGTCAACAGCCGCGCCGAACTCGCTCATCTCGAACTCGACTGGCAACGCCGTCGGCGCGAACGGGCACTCGACGAGGGCGCCACCCTGATCGATCCCGAAAGCGTGTGGTTCTCGGCCGACACGACGCTCGGGCGCGACTGCACGATCGAGCCCCACGTCGTGTTCGGCCCCGGCGTGACGATTGCCGACGGCGCCGTCATTCACGCTTTTTGCCATATCGAGGGCGCTTCGATCGCCAGCGGATGCTCGGTCGGCCCGTTCGCGCGCTTGCGCCCCGGCGCGGTCATGGAGGCACGATCGAAGGTCGGCAATTTCGTCGAAGTGAAGAAGGCGACGCTCGGCCAGGGTGCCAAGGCCAATCATCTGACCTACCTCGGCGATGCCGATGTCGGCGCGGGGGCCAACGTCGGCGCGGGCACGATTACCTGCAATTACGACGGCTATTTCAAATATCGCACGGTAATCGGCGCGGGCGCATTCATCGGCTCGAACAGCGCGCTGGTCGCGCCGGTGACGATCGGCGCAGGGGCGATCGTCGGCGCCGGAAGTGTCGTGACGAAGGACGTCGAGGCGGATTCCCTCGGCATCACGCGCGCCGAACAAAAAGGTCTGACAGGTTGGGCAGCGCGCTTCCGGGCGCGCGCCGAGGCAAGGAAAGAGCGCCAATAATGTGTGGAATCGTTGGGATTATCGGCAAGGCGCCGGTTGCGGAGCGGCTGTTCGCTGGACTGAAAAGGCTGGAATATCGCGGCTATGATTCGGCGGGGATCTGTACGGTGGTCGGTGGCGAGTTCGAACGCCGCCGAGCGCAGGGCAAGCTCGACAATCTTCGTGCCGAACTTGATGCGCATCCGCTCGCCGGGGACATCGGCATCGCCCACACCCGCTGGGCAACGCACGGCAAGCCGACCGTCGCCAACGCCCATCCGCATATCGTCGGCGGCGTCGCGCTGGTCCACAACGGGATCATCGAGAATTTCAAGATCCTGCGCGACGAACTGCTCGCCGAGGGACGCGAGTTCGAATCCGAAACCGACAGCGAAGTGGTTGCGCATCTGGTGGCGCGCGAGGTCGAGCAGGGCGCCGGGCCCGAAGCAGCGGTAGCGACCGTCCTGCCGCGCCTCATCGGCGCGTTCGCGATCAGCTTCCTGTTCCGTGATCACCCCGATCTCCTCATCGGCGCGCGAATGGGGGCGCCGCTCACGGTGGGCTATGGCGATGGCGAGAATTACCTCGGCTCGGACGCACTGGCGCTTGCGCCGCTGACCCAGCGCATCGCCTATCTCGACGAAGGGGACTGGGTCGTCGTGCGCCGGGATAGCGTTAGCATCTTCGACCGCGACAACCGGCCGGTCGAACGCGACATCGTTCAGTCGGGAGCGAACGCCGAGGAGATCAGCAAGGGTAACTACCCGCACTTCATGCTCAAGGAAATCTTCGAGCAACCCATCGTCGTCGCCCAGACGCTGCAGAGCTATGTGCGGGCGTTCGACGGCGAAGTCACCATGCCCGACACCAGCCTCGACCTGGCGCGGATCAAGCGCGTCACGATCGTTGCGTGCGGGACAAGCTATTACGCCGGGATGGTCGCGAAATACTGGTTCGAGCAATTTGCCCGCGTCCCCGTCGACCTCGATTTCGCAAGCGAGTTCCGCTACCGTGAGCCGGTTCTCGAGGCTGGCGGACTGGCACTATTCATTTCGCAATCGGGCGAGACCGCCGATACGCTCGCGGCACTGCGCTACGCCCGCGAGGCGGGCCAAATCATTGCCGTGGTGGTCAATGTTCCGACCAGTTCGATGGCGCGCGAGGCCGACCTGTTGCTGCCGACCCGCGCGGGACCCGAAATCGGGGTCGCCTCGACCAAGGCTTTTTCATGCCAGCTGGCGGTGCTGGCAGCCTTTGCCGCAAATCTCGCACGAGCGCGCGGACTGCTGTCGGCCGACGAGGAACGCGACCTTGTGATGCATCTCAACGAGGCGCCGGCGGCGATCAACGAAGCGCTTGGCCATGACGAAGACATTGCGGCCATGGCCCACCTCGTCGCGCCGGCCCGCGATGTTCTCTATCTCGGGCGCGGTCCCGACTATCCGATGGCGCTCGAGGGCGCGCTAAAGCTCAAGGAAATCAGCTATATTCACGCCGAGGGGTATGCCGCGGGCGAGATGAAGCACGGCCCGATCGCGTTGATCGACGACCTCGTCCCGGTCATCGTCATCGCGCCGTCGGGCCCGCTGTTCGAAAAGACCGTCAGCAACATGCAGGAGGTCCGCGCGCGGGGCGGGCAGATCATCCTCATTTCCGACGCGGAAGGGATCGCAGAGGCGGGCGAAGGCACGATCGCGACAATCACCATGCCCAAGGTCCACCCGCTGATCGCCCCGCTCGTCTACGCAGTGCCGATCCAGCTGCTCGCCTATCATGTCGCGGTTGCAAAAGGCACCGACGTCGACCAGCCGCGCAACTTGGCGAAATCGGTGACGGTCGAGTGACCCACGCGCTGCCCGATGCGGCTGCAGAGGCCGCGCCCACGATCGGCTTTGACGATTTTCTGAAGGTGGATATTCGCATTGGCACGATCGTCGCTGCCGTGCCGTTCCCCGAGGCGCGCAAGCCGGCGCTCAAGCTGGAGATCGACTTCGGTCCGGTGATCGGGCGCAAAAGGTCGAGCGCCCAGATCACGCAACATTATGAGTGCGCCAGCCTCGTCGGCCTACAGGTCGCCGCGGTGGTCAATTTTCCGCCGCGGCAGATCGGGAAATTTCTGTCTGAAGTGCTGACGCTCGGCTTTCCCGACGCAACGGGCCAGGTTGTCCTGTTCGCGCCCGATCATGGTGTTGCCGACGGCGCGCGGATGTTCTGACTGGACGGCGGTGATCAAGCCGCTATCGCCGCCCGGTGCATCGCCCACTCCGCCTCCGCCTCGACCGTGCCGCGCTTGCGGTAAATTGGCGCTGGCTGGCGGCGACCGCGGGCGTCGCGGCGGGGGCCGCGGTCAAGGCCGATGGCTATGGCCTGGGTGCCGGCCAGGCGGTGGCGACACTGGCCGGCGC
>JALYIX010000157.1 GCA_030775565.1 Pseudomonadota bacterium
CTGCCGCGATAGCCACCGCCGCCGCCGCCGTAACCGCCGCCGCCGCCACGATCGCCATAGCTGCTGCCGCCGCCGCCGCCGAAGCCGCCGCGATCGGATCCGCCGCCGAAGCTGCTGCCGCCCTCATCACCACCGAAACTGTCGCGCTTGTCGCGGCCGCGTCCGCCGCGGTCCCCTTTACGCCCTCGATCGAAACCCATTCAAACTCTCTTCAACGTGCCCCGACAGGACGAAAACCACCGCGCGGGGCCCATGGCGCGACCGGTATGCGCCGCGAAAGAGCGCGCGCACGGAGGGACGCATATCGCAAAAACCGCTGCTCTCCTAGTGATTCTAAGCCGGTGGTACTGGAACTCCCCCCGGATAAGCGCCTATTGCCCGCAAAGACGCGCGCCCCGCGCCGCGCAAGACAAGGAAGAACTGCACTTGGCCGTCCATTTTCACGAAGAAGATTTGCCCGATGACGTGACCTTCGCCGAAGGGGCGATCGCGGTCGATACCGAGACGATGGGCCTGCTCCCCGGGCGCGATCGGCTGTGCCTGGTACAGCTCAGTGACGGCGGCCCCGAAGAGCATCTCGTCCGATTCGGCCCGCAAAGCGACTATGCCGCGCCCAACCTCAAGGCGCTGCTCGGTGACCCGAATCGACTTAAGCTCTATCACTTCGGCCGCTTCGATATCGCGATCATGCGCGCCTATCTCGGGATCATCGCGGCGCCGGTCTATTGCACGCGCACCGCGTCGCGGCTGGTGCGGACCTATACCGACCGGCATGGCTTGAAGGAGCTGGTCAAGGAAATGCTGGCAACCGACATCTCCAAGCAGCAGCAGACCAGCGACTGGGGCGCGCCCGAACTCAACGACGCCCAGCGCGACTATGCCGCTTCCGATGTCCGCTATCTCCACCGGCTCAAGGCCAAGCTCGACGAGCGGCTCGAGCGCGAGCAGCGGGTCGAGCTGGCGCAGGCCTGCTTCGACTTCCTGCCGCATCGCGCGTTGCTCGACCTCGCCGGCTGGGCCGAGCAGGATATATTCGCGCATGCCTGATGGCAGCGGCAGTCCGGGTTGGGCACGGCCGGGGAGCTCGCACGACCGCCTCGTCCGGCTGCTCAAGCTCGGGCTTCCGGCGCTTGGGCTGATCCTGCTGCTGCTGCTCGCGATCGCGCCGTTCAGCAAGAAAAGCGAAGTCAGCTTCCTGCTCGACAAGAACAAGGCCGACAAGGCGAGCGAGCGGATGCGAGTCGAGGCGGCGCGCTACACCGGCTCGGACGACAAGGGCCAGCCGTTCGAAATCAATGCCGACCAGGCGGTGCAGCATTCGAGCGCGGTGCGGGTTGTCGACATCAATGGCATGAACGCCCGGGTCGGGCTCGACCAGGGACCGGTGTCGATCGCCGCCGACAATGGGCATTATGATCTCGACGCGCAGAAAGTCGGCGTGCCTGGCGCAGTGCGGGTACGAGACGACAAGGGCTATCACCTCGACACGAGCGGCGTAACGGTCGACCTCAAGCGCAAGCAGCTTGAAAGCGGCGGGTCGGTCAGCGGGACGATGAAGCTCGGCACGTTCAGCGCCGACCACATGACGGCTGATCTGGGCAACCGGACGGTGACGCTTAGCGGCGGCGCTCGCTTGAAAATCGTCCAAGGGGCGATCAAGAGGAAATGATGCAGCGCACCCTTCCCCTTGTTGCCGGCCTTGTCGCTGGTCTTGTCCTGGCTGTCGGGCCCGTCAGTACGGCCCATGCCGACCCGACCTCGGCGTTGAAAGGACATAACAGCAATGCCCCGGTCGACGTTTCGGCCGACCGCATGGAGGTTCAGGACCGCGCCGATCGCGCGGTCATGGCCGGCAATGTTCACGTCAAGCAGCAGGAGCTGACACTCGACACCGCGCGCCTGACGATCGCCTATACCAGCGGGGCCGCGGGGCTGCAGATGCAACGGCTCGACGCATCGGGCGGCGTGGTGGTCAAGAGCCCAAGCGAAACGGCGCGGGGTGCGTTCGGCGTTTATGACCTCGACCGCAAGCTGATCACGCTCGTCGGCGGGGTCGAACTGCAGCGCCAGCAGTCGCGGATCAGCGGCTCGCGGCTGGTCATCGACCTGACCTCGGGCCGGGCGGTGGTCGACGGCGGCGCGCCCGGGCTCGGCGGGTCCGGCGGGCGGGTCACGGGTCACTTCATCGTGCCCCAGCGCGGCGCCAAGGGCTGATGAACGAGGCTTCGCTTCTGGATCGCGGCGCCGCAGCCGAGGTCAGCGCACCCGTGCGCGGGCTCGAAGTGCTGTCGATCGCCAAGTCATACGACAAGCGCGCCGTGCTCCACGACGTCAGCCTGAGCGTATCGCGCGGCGAGGTCGTCGGACTGCTCGGCCCGAACGGCGCGGGCAAGACGACCTGCTTTTATTCGGTGATGGGGCTGGTGAAGCCCGACGCCGGTCGCATCGTGCTCGATGGCGAGGACATCACGCGGCTGCCGATGTATCGCCGGGCGGTCCTTGGGCTTGGCTATCTTCCCCAGGAAACCTCCATTTTCCGCGGCCTTACGGTCGAACAGAACATCCTCGCCGTGCTCGAGATCAAGATGCGCGACAAGGCGGCGCGGGCGGCGCGGCTCGAGCAGCTGCTCGACGAGTTCGGACTGACGCGACTGCGGGGATCGGCCGCGATGGCCCTGTCGGGCGG
>JALYIX010000158.1 GCA_030775565.1 Pseudomonadota bacterium
ACCTGCTGGATCTGGGCCTTGGTCGCAGGCGACACGAACGGGCTCGACAGCAGCAGCTGGGTCGCGTTGCCGGTGTCGGCATAGCTGTCGCCGAACGCGACGATCCGCGTCACGCGCTGCGCCGAGGCAGGGTTCGCGGCGGCCAGCGCGGTCGCGCCGAGCAAGGTTGCAGCCAACAGGCGGCGGGTCGTCATTACAGCATCCTCCCCAAGTGGCCGATGTCCGGCCTTCACCAATGTCAGTATCGCGGCGCACGCTCGCCACACAAGTGGCGCCAGGGCAACAGCGGGCGAGAATCGGCTTGGGATTCGCGACGCTTAGCCTTGCCGTAGCGTCCGGCGCAGCGTTGCGCTTACCGCCTCCCCGACGGCTCGGCGCTCAACCGGCTCATCAGGATCGCGGCGCGCTTGGCCTGGCGGAAAAGCGAGGGGATATCGACCGTCTCCCCCGGGGTATGATCGCCGACACTCGTCGGCCCCAGCCCGGCGAGCCCGTCGAGGTCGCGCGCGACGAAGCTGATGTCGCCTGCCCCGCGCTTCAACGGATCGAGCTCGGCCATCGGCGCCAGCCCCATGTCGCCATTGATCCGGTTGAGCCGGGCGAGCAGCGCGCGATTGCCGGCGGTCGGCGCCATCGGCGGATAAACGTCATCGTCGAAGCTGATACGGCTCGTCGCGCCCGGCAGCGGCGTGGCGACGATCGCGTTCATCCGCGCCACCGTGCGGTCATATTGCTCAGGGGTCAGCGCGCGCAGGTCGCCCCGCGCCACCGCGCTCGCCGCGATGATATTGGTCTTGCCGGTCGCGGCGAGGCGGATCTTGCCAGCGTCGAGCTCGGCACTCTGCCCGCCGCCGACAAGCCCGACATTATAGGTCAGCTTGTCGTCGCTGAGCTGGGTGCGGAACGCCTCGATGATCCGCGCCAGCTCATAGATCGCGCCGTCGCCCGCGTCGTTCGAGAACACGCCGCTCGAATGGCCCGGCTTGGCGCTGACGCTGACCGTCCACCCTGCCACCCCGCGGCGCGAGACCGAGCCCATGTCGGCCGGCTTCCCGTCGGCGCCGGGCAACTGGATCAGCCCTTCGAAATCGAGCGCGACGTCGGCCGCCTTGCCCGCCGCCACCAGGTCGCGCCGCGCGATCTCGATCGGGCTGCCGCTGTCTTCCTCGTCGCCGGTGAGGACGACCGTGATGTCGGCGTCCTTCAGCGTCCCCGCCGCCTTCATCGCGCGCAGCGCAGCGACGATCACCGCATCCCCGCCCTTGTCGTCGCTCGCCCCCGGCCCGTTCGCCTTGTCGCCCTTGCGGACCCATTTCTGGAACGGCGAATCAAGTTCGAACACCGTGTCGAGGTGCCCGATCAGGAGCAGCTTCTTCGCGCGTCCCCGCCCCTGCCCGGGGTGATGCGCGACGAGGTGCCCGGCGCGGCCCGTCTCGCGCAGCGGAATGAAGCGCACCGCGAAGCCGAGCGGCTCGAGCTCTTCGCGGATCATCCGCCCGACTGCCTCGACCCCGGCGAGATTGTGCGATCCGCTATTCTGGTCGACCCATTTTTCGAGCATCGCCAGCGTTCGCCCCTGCTCGGCATCGACCGTCGCGACCATCACCCGCTCGGGCGGGGTCAGCGCGGCCGTGGCGGGAGCGGCGCTCGCCCAGGCGAGTGCGGCAAGAAGCGTCAGGCGGGTCGGAAGGATCGGCATCCGCCCAGCCTAGATCGTGCACCCACCGACTTCAATCGCCGCTCTTCCCGACGAATCTACTTTCCTACAACATAACCTTTGTGGTTCGCTGCTTATGGCAGGAGGAACCATATGTCGGACGAATCGGGAATCGACGAGCTCATCGACAAATTGATCGATCGCGAGGGCGGCTATGTCGCCAATCCCGCCGACCGCGGCGGGCCGACCCGGTTCGGGATCACCCAAGCGGTTGCCCGCGCGCACGGCTATGGCGGCGCAATGGCCGACCTTCCGCGCGACGAGGCGGTCGCCATCTATCGCCGGCTCTACTGGCTCCGTCCGGGGTTCGATGCGATCGCCCAGCGTGCGCCACAGGTCGCCGCCGAGCTATTCGACACCGGCGCCAACATGGGGCCGGCGGTCGCCGCGACCTTCCTCCAGCACACGCTGACAGCGCTCAACCGCAACGCCCGCGACTATCCCGACCTCACGCCAGACGGTCGCTGCGGACCGCAGACGCTTGCCGCGCTCGATGCCTTCCTCGCCTTGCGCGGCCCGAATGGCGAGACTGTCCTGCTGCGCGCGCTCGAAGCGCTCCAGGGCGAACGCTACCTCCGCCTCGCCGAGCGCCGCCCCGCCAACGAAGCCTTTCTCTACGGCTGGCTCGCGAACCGGATCGGCACGAAATAGACGAAAACACCGCCGTTACCGCGAACATGTGTGAACATTCGAACCCCAGGGAGACTGACCATGGCCTTACTCGACGCGATCATCGGCCCGATCTCGCAATTGCTCGACCGCATCATCCCCGACCCGCGCGCGCGCGACGAGGCCAAGCTTCAGCTGCTCAAGCTCCAGGGCGACCAGGAAATGCAGAGCCTCGCCACCCAGATGCAGGCGATCGTCGCCGAGGCGCAGTCGCCCGACCCGTGGACCAGCCGCGCGCGGCCGTCCTTCCTCTACATCATGTACGCGCTGATCCTGTGGTCGATCCCGATGGGCCTGATCGCCGCGGTCCAGCCGGCGATGGCGAGCGCCATCGGCAGCGGCATGTCGGCCTATCTGAAGGGCATCCCCAACGAACTCTACACGCTCTTCGGCACCGGCTACCTCGGCTACACCGCCGCGCGGACGTGGAGCCAGATCAAGGGCGTGGAGAAATAAGGGCGTCTTTTGTTGGGTTCTGTGCCAGCCCGCACCCCCACCCGGCCAACCCACTCAGTCTATCTTATGGG
>JALYIX010000159.1 GCA_030775565.1 Pseudomonadota bacterium
ACCGCGCCCCGATCGGCGCGCGCTCGACCGCCGGCGATCCGGCGACCCGCGTCGTCGACAAGGGCGCGCAGACGCCCGCGATCCTCAACGCCCCGGTCGGCAACGGCCAGGACGCGTCGGCGACCCCGGCGCACTAGGCCAGCCCATGTCCAGCGAGACGCTCTCCGCACGCCTCGTCGAGGTCGAAGCGATGCTCGACCGTTCGAAGCGGCGGTTCGAGGAAGGATCGCGGCTGGTCGAGGACGCGCACCGCCTGCTCGGCGATATCCAGCAGCAGCTGATGGGCTCGCCCGCGACCATGACCGCCGACGAAAGCGACGAGGCGGCGTCGAAGCTGCTGACGTCGATCAAGGCGTCGGGCGGTGACATGCCGGCGACACTGTGCGGCGGTCGGCTGGCGGTCGACCAGACGCAGCGCCTGATCCGCATCGACGGCCACCCGATCGGGATCACCGAGATGGAGTATCGCGTGCTCGAACTGCTCGCCTATGCGCGCAACAACGTCGTCACGCGCAACATGCTGTTGAAGC
Source organism: Pseudomonadota bacterium (assembly GCA_030775565.1). Taxonomy (GTDB): domain Bacteria; phylum Pseudomonadota; class Alphaproteobacteria; order Sphingomonadales; family Sphingomonadaceae; genus Sphingomicrobium. Next base: position 531 of record JALYIX010000159.1, read on the forward strand.
ATCTTTACCGCCGCGCCGACGATCAGCCCCAGCCCAAGATCATCGACGTGTTCATCTCCAAGCTGCGCAAGAAGCTGAGGATGGCGTCCAACGGCGCCGAGTTCATCGAGACCATTCCGCAGCGCGGCTGGATCCTGCGCGACATCGAGGCCGAGGCCTGAGTCTAGGCGGCTTAAGCATTCGTTAGCCGTGGCGCGCTAGGGTCGCGCCATGATCCATTTCCTGCCCGACAGCTTTGACGTTGCCAGCGCGGCCCCGTACAACGAGGCGGTGGCACGCTTGGCGAGCATCCGCACCGCGCTCACCGTGGCCGAGCAGGTCGCAGGGATCGAGCCCTCAGCGACACCCGAGACCCCGGTGGCAGCCGCTTGGCCCGAGGCGAGCGAGGCCCGTCGGCGCTGTTTCGACACGCGCTCGGTCGAGGCGGCGCAGGCGGCCGCGGCGGGGCTCGAAATACTCGCGGCGCAGCGCGCGGCGGGGGCCGAGGCCCATCCCCGGTCGGTCGAGCGGTTGGCGCTGACGCTTCGCACCGAGCTTGCCGGGCTGGACAGGCTGTTCAGCCTCTAGGCGGACCAAGCTCCTTCGCCGTGGCCGGATCGGACCCCCATTCGGTCCAGCTGCCCTCGTAGAGTTTTGCCAAATCGTTGCCGAGCAGCCGCGCCGCGAACAGCAGCGAGGTGGCGGTCACGCCCGAGCCGCAACTGGCGGCGAACGGCTGCAGCGGATCGATCCCGGCGGCGGCGAAGGCAGCGCGCAATTCTTCCGGCGGTCGAAGCGTGCCGTCCGCTTTATATAGCGCGCCATAAGGGAGGTTGCGGGCTCCCGGGATATGTCCGTCGGGAACGCCGGGGCGCGGGTCGCTCGATTCGCCGCTGAAGCGCTTGGCGTCGCGTGCGTCGACCAGCGGAGTGGTGAGCCCGGCCAGGATGTCGGCCTTGGTGACGTGACGTCCCTCGCTCGGACGCCCCGCGAAGGCCGCTTCGCGGGCGATGGCCGGGCCGCTTTCGACCGGCCGTCCTTCCGCAATCCACTTGGCCAACCCGCCGTCGAGCACCGCGACATGCTTGGCGCCGTAGTGCCGCAACTGCCACCATGCCCGCGTCGCGCTGCGCACCGGGCTATGATCGTAGACGATGATCCGGTCACCGCTACCGACTCCGAGATGCTCCATCGCCGCCGCGAAATCCGGGTCCTTCTTCATGGCGACAACGTCGAAGAAGCGCGCGCCGGGGATATGCTGGTGCTCATACTGCGCGCGCATGTCGGCGATGCTGCCGGGGGGTGCCATGCTCGCGTCGAGGATGACGAGGTCGGGGGCGCCGAATTCGCCGGCGAGGTCGTCGGTGGTGACGAGATCCTTCATCATCCTCTCCCGCGATAGGAAGCGACCCCCTGGTCGGGAAGCCACAGGCCCTCGGGGGGTGCCGCGCTTTGCCAGAAGACATCGATCGGGATTCCGCCGCGCGGATACCAATAGCCGCCGATGCGCAGCCATTTGGGCTTCATCTCGTCGACCAGGCGCTGGCCGATCCCGACCGTGACGTCCTCGTGGAAACCGGCGTGGTTACGAAAGCTCCCGAGGAACAGCTTGAGGCTCTTCGATTCGACGATGGTGTCGCCCGGTGCATAGTCGATCACGAGGTGCGCGAAGTCGGGCTGGCCGGTTACCGGGCACAGCGAGGTGAACTCGGGGATGGCAAAGCGGACGAGGTAGAGCGCGCCGGCGCGGGGGTTGGGGACGTAATCGAGGATCGCTTCCTCGGGCGAGGAGGGCAGGTTGCTCGACTGGCCGAGGTGAAGTGGAGTGGACATCAGCGGTAGGTCGCCTCGCTGATCACCGGGCCGTCTGGGCCGGCGATCGGCTTGGCCGCGTCGCTGCGGGTCCTGAAATAGAGATAGGCGATCGAGCCGAAGAACAACAGGAGCCCGAACGGGACGGCCATCGGGAAATCCTTGACCATTTCGAGGGGCGAGTCGCTGCGGGTGGCGGCGACGATTCCGGCGAAGGCGACCCCGAACAGGCTCTCGCCGACGATCAGGCCGGTCGCCATCAGCACCCCGAGGCGCTCGGCGAAGGCGGGGTTGGGGCTGCGTTCGGCCCAGCGATTGTAGAACCAGCCGATGAACGCGCCCACGGGGATAAGCAGGGTGATCGACATGGGGAGGTAGATACCCATGCCGACCGCGAGCGGGGGCAGGCTGTACTTGCCGCTGCGGCGGAGGAGTTCGTCGATGAGGACGACGGCAGCGCCGATGCCCGCACCGAGCCCGACGAGGCCCCAGTCGAGATTGCCGCCCAGCACGCCCTGCGCGATGCTGGAGATGAGCGCGGCCTGCGGGGCGGCGAGCGCGTTGGGGCCCGCACCGGGCGCGCCGACGAAGCCGAAGGCGGTGTTGAGGACGGTCAGGATCGGCGGGATGACAAGCGCGCCGAACAGCACCCCGAGGATCAGCGCAACCTGCTGTTTCCACGGAGTCGCGCCGACCAGCTGGCCGGTCTTCAAGTCCTGCAGATTGTCGTTGGAGATGGTCGCGACGCCGAACACGATGGCGGTGACGAACAGCGCATAGGCGACCAGGCTCTTGGTCGCATCGATCCCAAGGCTGCGCCCGAAGATGGCCACCAGAATGAGCGAGATGCCGAGCACGGCGAGGATGCCGACTCCGGAGATGGGCGAGTTGGAGGCGCCGATCAGCCCCGCCATATAGCCGCACACCGCGGCGATGACGACGCCCGCGATCAGGATGTAAACGAGGGTGAAGGCGATCGTCGCGATCGGATTGGCGGCGATCGGGTTGGTCTGTGCGAAGGCGGCGAGCAGCAGGCCGATCGGAATGAGCGAGGCGATGATCGTGCCGAACACGATGCCGATCGGAAGATCGCGCTCGCTAATGTCGAGGCTGGCATTGCCTTGCGCGGTGCGGGCACGGCTGGCGGCGAGCGCGGCGCGCAGGCCGGCGAGGATCGGGCCGATGATCTTGATCAGCGTCCAGATGGCGGCGACGCCGATCGTGCCCGCGCCGATGAAGCGGACCTTCGCCTTGAACACCCCGCCGACGAACTTGGCGAGGTCGGGAGCGGCGGCAAGGCCGGGGTCGATTGCGGTATAATGGGGAACGAGGACGGCCCAGCTGATCAGCATGCCGACGAACATCGCGACGCCGACGGCGATGCCGACGAGGTGGCCGACGCCGATCAACGCCATCGACATCAGCGCGGAAACGCTGGTCGCACCGGCACCGGTGCGGAAGGTCTTGGAGGCTTCGCCGGTGACGAAGCCCATGTAGGTCAGGAACTGGTAGGCGGCCGAAACCAGGCTGGCGACGATGATCATACCAAGCCCGCGCCTGTTCTCTTCCGCGCCCCCCTCGCCGGTGCCGACCTTGAGCACTTCGGCGGCGGCGACCCCTTCGGGATAGGGCAGGTCCGAGCCGGTGACGAGCGCGCGGCGCAGCGGGACCGAGTACATGACGCCGAGAATGCCGCCCAAGGCGATCACCGCGACCGACAGCCAGAAGGGAAAGCCCGTCCACCAGCCGACCATGATCAGTCCGGGCAGGACGAAGATGATCGCCGACAGCGTCCCCGCCGAGCTGGCGATGGTCTGGACAATATTGTTTTCCTGGATCGTCGCGCCCGAAAGGTTGCGCAGCACCGCCATCGAGATGACTGCGGCGGGGATCGAGGTGGCAAAGGTGATGCCGATCTTCAGGCCGAGATAGACGTTGGCCGCAGTCAGGAGGACGGTGATGATCGCGCCGAGGATCACGCCGCGCAGGGTCAGCTCGCGGATCGGAGAGGCTGTGCTCGGCCCTGCTTTGGTCGCCATGGTTCGATGCATCCCGTCGGTTTCGCCTGCAACCACCGGTGGCACAAAGCGGTCGGCTCAAACCAGTGTTTTCTCGCGTCGCGTATTCGCCGGTTGACAAGCGCGAGCCCAAACGCGACGATAGGGCCATGGTTTCGAACATCCTTCGCAGCGGCTGGTGGTGGCGTTTTTCGCCCCGATGGCGCGTGCGCGGTTGATCTTCGTCTCTTCGACGATTTCCCCGGGTCCGCGTTTCGCGGGCCTTTTTTTTCGCCCTCCTCTCAGCCACGGACACCTTGAACCATGATCATCGTGATGAAGCCCGACGCCCCACAAAGCGTCATCGACGAATTGCTTGCCCGCATCGAGGGCAAGGGATTGAAGCCCCTCAACATGCCGGGCAGCGAGCGCGTGGTGCTCGGAGCGCTGGGCGACGAACGGGTCCTGGCCGAACTGAGCCTGGAGCATCACCCCTATGTCGAATCGGTCAAGCCGATCCTGGCGCCCTACAAGCTGGTCGGGCGCGAGCTTCATCCGCACGACACGGTGGTCGACATCGGCGGGGTCGGAATTGGCGGCAGCCGCTTCGTCCTGATCGCCGGCCCGTGCGCAGTGGAAAACGAGACACAGCTGCTGGCGAGCGGCAAGGCAGCCAAGGCGGCCGGGGCGCGGATCCTGCGCGGCGGGGCATTCAAGCCGCGCACCTCGCCTTATTCGTTTCAGGGGCACGGCGGCGATGGGCTGACCCTGCTCGCCGAAGTCGGGCGCGAACTGGGCATGCCGGTGGTCACCGAAGTGGTCGAAAGCGGCGACGTCGAGCTGGTCGCGCGCCATGCCGACGCAATGCAGATCGGCGCGCGCAACATGCAGAATTTTGCGCTGCTGAAGGCGGTCGGCCAGACGCGGACGCCGGTCATCCTCAAACGCGGGATGGCGGCCAAGGTCGAGGATTTGCTGCTCGCCGCGGAATATATCCTGGCCGAGGGCAACGACCAGGTCGTGCTGTGCGAACGCGGCATCCGAACCTTCGAGACGGCGACGCGCAATACATTGGACCTCGCCGCGGTGCCGTTGCTCAAGCAGAAGAGCCACTTGCCCGTGGTGGTCGACCCGAGCCATGGCACGGGCATCCGCAGTCTCGTCACGCCGATGGCGCTGGCGGGCGCCGCGGCGGGCGCGGACGGGCTGACGATCGAGGTGCATTGCAACCCCGAGGCGGCGCTGTCGGACGGTGCGCAGTCGCTCTATCCGGGCCAGATGGAAGCGCTTGGCAAGCAGTTGGCGCAGCTTCTGCCGGTGGTCGGGCGCAGTCTGTGAACCCGCTCGGGGCAGGGCAGGCGGCGGGCCTCGTCCGGCGCCTTGCCGGACCGGTCGATGCGCTGGCGCTCCACGCCGCGCTCGCCGCGGACGGGAAGGGGACGACCCCGCTGTTCATCCAGCGGACGGGCGGCCCGGCGCTGATCGTCGAAGCGGCGGCGCTGAAGGCGGTGTGCCGCGGGCAGGAGGTTGCGCTCGACGCGCTGACCGAGGGCGGACGCGTGGTGCTGGGCCGGCTCGGTCGGTTGCTTGCGGCCGAGGTCGTCGAGCAGCAGCCCGACCGGCTGCTGGTCCGCTTCACGCGCTGCGACGCTCCCGAAGAATATGACCGGGCTCACGCCAAGTCGCCGTTCGATGTGCTCCGCGCGCTGGCCTTCGGGCATCGGGCGGCGGATCGCGACGAGCCGTTCACGCTGACCGCGGCAGGGGTGATCGGCTTCGACCATGTCGATCTGTTCGAACAGCTTCCGCCCGCGCCCGCCGGCGATTTTCCGGATTTCATCTTCTGGTTGGCGGAGAGCCTGGTGGTGGTCGAGCCGACCGGCGCCGGTCGCCTGATCTGCACGGCGTTCGGGAGCGATGACGCCTTCGTCGCGCATCGCCAGCGCAGCCTGGCGCAAGAGCGACTGGCGCGGCTTGCCGCACGGTGCGACTTCGCGCGCGAGATCGGCGCGCCGCCGATCATTGCTGAAGGATCGGGCGAGGCCGAGGTGACGACCGACCTCGACGATGCGCACTATGCCGCGGTGGTCGCCCGAATGAAGGAGAATGTCGCCGCCGGAGATATCTTCCAGGCGGTCCCGAGCCGGGCCTTCCGAACCCCGTGCGCCGACCCGCGCGCCGCCTTTGCGCGGCTGGGCGCGGCCGATCCGAGCCGCTATCTGTTCTTCGTCGACACCCCCGAATTCACCTTGTTCGGCGCCTCGCCCGAAACCGCGGTCGCGGTGCGGCGCGCGGGCGACGAGCGGATCGTCGTCGTCACGCCAATCGCGGGAACGCGGCCGCGTGGCGGCACGATCGACGAGGACGACCGGATGGAGGCCGACCTGCGCCTCGATGGCAAGGAAATCGCCGAGCACATGATGCTGGTCGACCTCGCCCGTAACGACGTCGCGCGGGTCGCCGAGCCGGGAACGCGGCGGGTCGCCCGGCTGCTGTCGGTCGAGCGTTTCGCCCGCGTCATGCACCTCGTCAGCCGGGTCGAGGGACGGCTCGAGGAAGACCGCGATGCGATCGATGCGCTGATCGCGTGCGTCACGTGCGGGACACTGAGCGGGGCACCAAAGCTGCGCGCGCTGGAACTGATCCGCGAAGCCGAGAGCAGCGCGCGTGGGCCTTATGGCGGAGCGGTCGGATGGATCGCCGGGGACGGGTCGATGGACACGAGCATCGTCATTCGTTCGGCCATGGTCGTCGACGGGATCGCCGAGGTGCGCGCCGGCGCGGGGGTCGTGCATGACAGCGACCCTGCCAGCGAGGCGGCCGAAACGCGACAGAAGGCGGGCGCGATCCTGGCGGCAATCCGCGGGTCTTCGCGCGTTTCTGCGCTTGAAAAGGTTGTGTCATGAAAGTCTTGCTGATCGACAATCGTGACAGCTTCACCTTCAACCTGGCCGACAGCTGCGCGCGCCTCGGCGCCTATGTGAAGGTCGTCCGCAATAATATCCTGGCAAGCGCCGCCATCGAGCGGGCCGAGCGCGAGGGGATGATTCTCGTCCTCTCGCCGGGGCCGGGGCACCCGCGTGACGCGGGATGCTGCATGGAGCTGATCGTCCTTGCCAAGGGACGGGTGCCGCTGATCGGCGTCTGCCTCGGTCACCAGGCGATGGTGCTCGAGGCGGGGGGCGAGGTCGTTCGCGCGGCCGAGGTCGTCCATGGCAAGACCAGCATGATGCGCCACGACGGCAGCGGGCCGTTCGCGGGCCTGCCCAATCCGCTGGCGATCGGCCGCTATCACTCGCTGTGCACGCCGACCCCGCCGGCCAATTTCACGGTCCACGGGACGTTCGATGGCATGGCGATGGCGATCAGCGACGAGCAAGCGATGCAGGTCGGACTTCAGTTTCACCCCGAATCGATCCTGACGCCGATGGGCGACCCGTTGCTGGCGAACATCCTGAAATGGGCTGCGGCGAAGGTCGGGGAGCCCGTGCAATGACCGTCGTCGACCTGGGGCCGGTCCCCAATCCCTTGCCCAAGCTGCTCAACGGCGAGGACCTGCCCGCCGAGGATGCGCAACATCTGTTCGAGCGGCTGGTGCTCGGCAAGCTCGAACCCGCCGAGATTGCCGCGACGCTCGTTGCGCTGAGGATGAAGGGCGAGACGGTCGAGGAAATGATTGGCGCGGCGACCGCGCTTGGCGAGGCATCGCTGCCGTTCGACCGGCCCGACTATCTGTTCGCCGACTGCTGTGGCACCGGCGGGGACGGGTCGGGACTGATCAACGTGTCGACCGCGGCGGGGTTCGTCGCGGCGGCGTGCGGGCTGCCGGTCGCGAAGCATGGCAATCGTTCGGTGAGCTCCAGATGCGGGTCGGCCGATGTTCTCGAGGCGTTGGGCGCAACCATCGAAGTCTCTCCCGCGACGGCCCGGGCGAACCTCGACCAGACCGGATTCTGCTTCCTCTTCGCGCCGATGTATCATCCGGGCATGAAGCATGCCGCGCTGGTGCGGCGCCAGCTGCAGGTGCGGACCGTGATGAACCTGCTCGGACCCTGCATCAATCCCGCCAGGCCCCCGGTCCAGTTGCTCGGCGTTGCCGACCCGCGGCTGTTGCGGCGGATCGCGCAGACGCTTGGCGCGATGGGGGTCAGGGACGCGCTGGTGGTCCATGGCTCGGGGCTCGACGAGATCGCGCTCCACGCCGAGACGCGCGCGATCCGGCTGTCGGCGGGCGAGCTTCACGAACTCGAGATCACCCCGGAGGATGCCGGCCTCGATCGCGCCCCGCTCAAAGCGGTGACCGGCGGGGATGCGACCGAAAATGGTGCCCGGCTCAGCGCACTGCTCAGGGGCAAGGGCGAGCGTGCCGAAAATGACATCGTCGCGCTCAATGCCGGCGCGCTGCTGATGACCGCGGGCAAGGCTGCCGATCTTCGCGAAGGGACCGCGCATGCTCAAGACGCGCTCGCTTCGGGGGCGGCGGGGGCGGTGCTCAACGCATGGGTGGAGGCTAGCCGTGGCTGATGTCTTGAAGGGAATTGTGGTTGCCAAGCGGATCGACGTCGCCGCACGGTTGGGCCAGCGCAGCGCCGACGCGATGCGCCAAGGGGTCGAGCCGACCACGCGCAGCCTCAAGGCGGCGCTGGCCCAGGCCGGCGCGCGGTTCGTGATGGAGGTCAAGCGTGCCTCGCCCTCGGGCCACTCCAGCACGGTCGAGCCGGCCGACGCGGCGCGCGCCTATGCCGGGATCGCCGATGCTGTCAGCGTGCTGACCGATGCGCCCTATTTCGGCGGCTCGCTCGACGATTTGCGT
>JALYIX010000160.1 GCA_030775565.1 Pseudomonadota bacterium
CCAGCGGGGCGGCGGGGGTGCTCGTGTCGCACCCGGTCTCCGGGCCGCATGTGCTGGTCGCCAACGTCGCCGAAGCACTGACCGCACTCGCGGTCGCGGCCCGCGCGCGGACCTCGGCGAAAATCCTTGGTGTGACCGGATCGGTCGGCAAGACCAGTACCAAGGAGGCGCTCGCTGCCGCGCTCGAGCGCAATTGCCGCGGCAAGGTCCATCGCTCGGTCAAGAGCTACAACAACCATACCGGGGTGCCGCTCAGCCTCGCGCGGATGCCCGCCGACAGCGAGTATGCGATCCTCGAAATGGGCATGAATAATGCCGGCGAAATCGCCGCGCTGACCCGCCTCGTCCGCCCCCACGTCGCGATCGTCACCGCGATCGCCGCGGCGCACATCGAGAATTTGGGATCGATGGAGGCGATCGCGGCGGCCAAGGCGGAAATCTTCGAAGGGCTCGAGGAAGACGGGGTCGCCATCGTCCCCGAGGACACCCCGCACCGCGACCAGTTGGTCAAGGCGGCGCGGCGTCATGCCGGGGAGATCATCACCTTCGGCGGCGCCGACGCCGATGTCACCGCGCTCCACGCCGTCCGCGCCGACAATGGCGGCAGCCTGATCACCGCCCGCCTGATGCAGAGCGAACTGACCTACACGATCAGCCAGCGCGGCGACCATTGGGTGTCGAACTCGCTGGCCGTGCTGGCGGCGGTCGAGGCTGTCGGCGCCGACCTCGCCGCAGCGGGCCTCGCGCTCGCCGACATGGATGGCCTGAAAGGTCGCGGCGAGCGGCGACGGGTCAAGCTGGAGGGGGGCACCGCACTGCTGATCGACGAAAGCTATAACGCCAATGCGGCGTCGATGGCGGCGACCTTGAAGAGCCTCGGCGAGGAGCGCGGGGTCGAACGGCGGATCGCCGTGCTCGGGCCGATGCGCGAGCTTGGCGAACATGGCGCGGCACTCCACGCCGGTCTCGCCCCCGCGGTGACCGCGGCCAAGGTCGACCATCTGATCCTCATCGGTGACGAAATGGACCCGCTCACGGTGGCTCTTGGAGACTCCATTGCGGTGGCCCGCGCCGACGATGCGGCACACGCCGCGCGCCTGCTCGAGGCCCTGCTGGCGCCGGGCGACGTCGTGCTGGTCAAGGCGTCGAACTCGGTCGGGCTTGCGGCCTTGGTCGAACGGGTGGCAGGGGGTGTGCCATGCTCTACCTGATCGCCGAATATTTCGGATTTCCGCACGTCCTCAACCTGGTGCGCTACATCAGCTTCCGCGCCGGCGCGGCCAGTGTCACCGCACTTGCGATCGGGCTGTTCTTCGGTCCGGCCTTCATCCGCTGGCTGCGTTCCAAGCAGGGCAAGGGCCAGCCGATCCGCGCCGACGGCCCGCAAAGCCACCTCGCCAAGCGCGGTACTCCGACCATGGGCGGCCTGCTCATCCTCATATCGATGATGGTTTCGGTCCTCCTCTGGATGGACCTCAGCAACCCCTATGTCTGGGCGTGCCTGCTGGTCACCGCCGGGTTCGGCCTGATCGGCTTCCTCGACGATTACGACAAGGTCAAGAAGGCCAGCCACAAGGGCCTGTCGGGCAAGTCGCGCCTGGTCATGGAGTTCGTCATCGCCGGGGTCGCGACCTGGCTGATGGTGCGCCATCACGGCACGCATTTGTACGTCCCCTTCTACAACGGACCGGTGATCGACATCGGCTGGCTGTACATCCCGTTCGGGGCGTTCGTGATCGTCGCGTTCGGCAATTCGGTAAACCTGACCGACGGGCTGGACGGGCTGGCGACGATGCCGGTGATCATCGCCGCGCTGGCGTTCTTCCTGATCAGCTACCTCGTCGGCAACGCCAAGTTCGCGACCTACCTCGGCATCCCGCATGTCCCCGGCGCGGGCGACCTGGCGGTGCTGACGCTGGCGATCGTCGGCGCCGGGCTCGCCTTCCTGTGGTTCAACGCGCCCCCGGCGGCGGTGTTCATGGGCGATACGGGAAGCCTTGCGCTCGGTGGCGCGCTCGGCGCGATCGCGGTCGCGACCCACCATGAACTGGTGCTGGCGATCATCGGCGGGCTGTTCGTTTTGGAAGCGGTCAGCGTCGTCGTCCAGGTGTTCTGGTTCAAGCGCACTGGTCGCCGCGTGTTCCGCATGGCGCCGATCCACCATCATTTCGAACATCTCGGCTGGAGCGAGCCGACGGTCGTGATCCGCTTCTGGATCATCGCCTTCGTGCTGGCCATCGCCGGGCTGGCGACGTTGAAGCTGCGGTGATCACCGCGCGCGCCTTCGCGGGCAAGCATTACGCGGTGTACGGCCTTGCGCGCAGCGGTCTGGCGACGGTCGAGGCGCTGCTCGCGAGTGGCGCGCGGGTGACGGCGTGGGACAGCAAGGAAGAGGCACGGGACAAGCTGCCAGCGGGTGCGACCCTGCTCGATCTCGACGAGGCCGACCTGAGCAAGTTCGACAGCCTCGTCGTCACGCCGGGCCTCCCCCTCAACCGCCACCCGAT
>JALYIX010000161.1 GCA_030775565.1 Pseudomonadota bacterium
TGCGTCCCCGCGTTCGCGGGGATTACGATCTCAGTATGGACACCCTGGAGTCCCCCGCCCCGTCGCGCGCCACCTTCGTCAACATCGGCGAGCGGACCAACGTCACCGGCTCAGCCGCCTTCAAGAAGCTGATCATGGCGGGCGACTACACCGCCGCGGTCGAGGTGGCGCGGGGTCAGGTCGAGAACGGCGCGCAGATCATCGACGTCAACATGGACGAGGGCCTGCTCGACGCCGAGTACGCGATGACGACCTTCCTCAAGCTGATCGCCGCCGAGCCGGATATCGCGCGGGTGCCGGTGATGATCGACAGCTCGAAATGGGCAGTGATCGAGGCCGGCTTGCGCTGTGTCTCGGGCAAGCCGATCGTCAACTCGATCTCGATGAAGGAGGGCGAGGCGGCGTTCCTGAGCGCCGCGAGGCTGTGCCGGATGTACGGTGCCGCCGCCGTCGTCATGGCGTTCGACGAACAGGGGCAGGCCGACACCTGCGCGCGAAAGGTCGAAATCTGCGGCCGCGCCTATGACCTGCTCGTTGCCGACGGCTTCCCGCCCGAGGACATCATCTTCGATCCCAACATCTTCGCGGTGGCGACCGGCATCGAGGAGCACGACAACTACGGCGTCGACTTCATCGAGGCCTGCCGCGCCATCAAGCTCCGCTGCCCGCACGCGCGCATCTCGGGCGGCGTCTCGAACATGTCGTTCAGCTTCCGCGGCAACGAGCCGGTGCGCCGCGCCATGCACTCGGTGTTCCTGTACTACGCGATCGCCGCCGGGCTCGACATGGGCATCGTCAACGCCGGGCAATTGGATGTCTACGACACCATCGACCCCGAGCTGCGCGACGCCTGTGAGGACGTCATCCTCAATCGACGGCCACGCGTTCCGGGGCTGACCAACACCGAGCGGCTGGTCGAGCTCGCCGACAAATTCAAGGGCGGGGCGGCGGTCGAGAAGGCCACCGAGGAATGGCGGAGCTGGCCGGTCGACAAGCGGCTCGAACATGCGCTGGTCAAGGGCTTGGACGCGTTCGTCGTCGACGATACCGAACTCGCCCGCCAGGTGGCGACGCGCCCGATCGACGTCATCGAAGGGCCGCTGATGGCCGGCATGAACGTGGTGGGCGACCTGTTCGGGGCGGGCAAGATGTTCCTGCCGCAGGTCGTCAAGTCGGCGCGTGTCATGAAGAAGGCGGTCGCGCACCTGCTGCCGTTCATCGAGGCCGAGAAGTCCGAGGGCGCCCAGTCGAAGGGCCGCATCATCATGGCCACCGTCAAGGGCGACGTCCACGACATCGGCAAGAACATCGTCGGCGTCGTCCTCCAGTGCAACAACTTCGAGGTCATCGACCTCGGCGTCATGGTGCCTTGGTCGACGATCCTGCAGGCCGCGAACGACCATCAGGCCGACATGATCGGGTTGTCGGGGCTGATCACGCCGTCATTGGACGAGATGGTGACGGTGGCGGCCGAGATGCAGCGCGCCGGCATGACGATGCCGCTGCTGATCGGCGGCGCGACCACCAGCCGGGTCCACACCGCGCTCCGCATCGCGCCGGCGTATAGCGGCCCGACGATCCACGTTCTCGATGCCAGCCGCGCCGTCGGCGTCGCGGGTACGATGGTCAGCGATACGCTCAAGGACGAAATGGTCCAGCGCACCGCCGACGAATATGAGGCGATCCGCGTCACCCGCGCCAACAAGCCCGACAGCAAGCTGGCGACGCTCGCCGAGGCGCGCGCCAACGCGTTCGTGGCCGACTTCGCCGCCAACCCGCCGGTCGCGCCCAAGCGGACCGGCACGATCGTGCTCGACGACTATCCGCTCGCCGACCTGGTGCCGTACATCGACTGGACGCCGTTCTTCCGCGCCTGGGAGCTGGCGGGCAACTTCCCGGCGATCCTGACCGATCACGTCGTCGGCGAGAGCGCCACGGCGCTGTACGCCGACGCGCGCGCCATGCTCGACACCATCGTGCAAGACAAGTGGCTGACCGCGCGCGGAGTGTGTGCGATCTGGCCGGCGCGGCGCGACGGTGACGACGTCATGCTGTTCACCGACGACAGCCGCACCGTGCCGCTGGAGCGCATCCCCTTTCTGCGCCAGCAGGTCGCCAAGCGCGAAGGCCGGGCCAACAGCTGCCTCGCCGACTTCGTGTCGCCGGACGCCGACTGGTTCGGCGGTTTTGCGGTCACCGCGGGCGAGGGCATCGAACCGCATCTGGCGCGCTTCAAGGCCCAACACGACGACTATTCGGACATCCTGCTCAAGGCGCTCGCCGACCGGCTCGCCGAAGCCTTTGCCGAGCATCTGCACGAGCGGGTGCGCCGCGAGCTCTGGGGCTATGCCGCCGACGAGGCGCTGTCGGTCGACGAGCTGATCCGCGAGAAATACACCGGCATCCGGCCCGCCCCCGGCTATCCGGCCTGTCCCGATCACAGCCCCAAGCCCGACCTGTTCCGGTTGCTGGGCGCGACGGCCGCTACGGGCATCACGCTGACCAATAGCTATGCGATGCTGCCGACGGCGAGCGTCTCGGGTTACTACCTGGCGCACCCGCAGGCGCATTATTTCGGTGTAGCGCGGGTCGGCAAGGACCAGGTCGAAGATTACGCGCGGCGGCGCGGGGTTAGCGTCGAGCAGGCGGAGGCGTGGTTGCGGCCGAATTTGGACGGGTAAGGCTGGCGAAAGGCGAATCAAAGTTTAGTGAGTAGAAGTGTGAAAGCTGAACATTCTGAACGACTTGGACGAAGCATCGAGTCTTTATCTCCGACAGCTACGGAGCTCTAACTCGGAAGATAGGACCCCCGCCCCGGCACTCACTCTTGCCGGAAGGGCCGGGGTGGGAGGTGGCTTCCGATCATCCGGACCAGCTTGTAATAACCAGATGAGTACAATTGTCAACTGCTCAAGCGGAAGCTTCCCCCTGTTTTTCTGTCATTCCCGCGTTCGCGGGAACGACGAAAGAAGATCGATTGTAGCTACCAGGCCCTGACGGCATCCGTCGCCGCCGCATCCACCCTAGACCTCAGCCGCTCTTCTTCTACCGCCGCCACCGCCACATCGAGCGTCACCCGCTCGACCCGCGTTCCCGCCG
>JALYIX010000162.1 GCA_030775565.1 Pseudomonadota bacterium
GACCAACACCATGCCGCTCCATGTCGAGATCCTCTACAATGAATATGATTATGTCGCCGCCTTCGCCGTCGCCGCGCTGCTTGCCTTGCTCGCGCTGGTGACGCTCGCCTTGAAGAGCCTGCTCGAATGGCGCTACGGCCATGCTTCCGCCGGGGCCGGGCATTGAGCATCATCCTCCACAACATCAGCAAGAAGTTCGGCACCTATGCCGCGCTTCATGACGTCAGCCTGCAGGCAAAGGACGGCGAGTTCCTGGCGCTGCTCGGGCCATCGGGGTCGGGCAAGACGACGCTGCTCCGCATCATCGCCGGGCTCGAATTCCCCGACGCGGGAAGCGTCTTCTTCGGCGACGAGGATGTCACCGAACTTAAGGCCGCCGCCCGCCGCGTCGGCTTCGTCTTCCAGCATTATGCGCTGTTCAAGCATATGACCGTGGCCGACAATGTCGCCTTCGGGCTTGCCGTCCGCAAGCGCCGCGACCGTCCGGCGAAAAGCGAGATCAAGCGTCGCGTCGAGGAATTGCTCGAGCTCGTCCAATTGGGCGGGCTTGGCGATCGCTATCCGGCGCAGCTATCCGGAGGCCAGCGCCAGCGGATCGCGCTTGCCCGGGCGCTGGCAGTCCAGCCGCGCTTGCTGCTGCTCGACGAGCCGTTCGGTGCCTTGGACGCCAAGGTTCGCAAGGATCTTCGCCGCTGGCTGCGCACGCTCCACGACAGCATGGGGGTGACCTCGGTGTTCGTCACCCACGACCAGGAAGAGGCGCTCGAGCTCGCCGACCGGGTCGTCGTCATGGACTATGGCCGGATCGAGCAGATCGCCGCCCCGCGCATCATCTACGACCGTCCCGAAAACGCCTTCGTCTATGATTTCGTCGGCGACTCCAACCGCGTGCCGGTGATCGTGACGAACGGTCGCGCAAGCTTCGCCGGGCGGCCGTTGTCGGTCGTGCTGAGCGGTGCCGACGATGGCCCCGCAAACCTCTGGTTCCGGCCCCACGAAGTGCGCCTCGCAAGTGGTCCCGACGGGGCGCTCGAGGGGCGGGTGACGCTGATCCTGCCACGCGCGGGAACGCTGCGGGTCGAGGCCGAGGTTGACGGCATTGCCAACCCGGTCGAGCTCGATCTGCCGCTCGACGCGCCAGTCATGGTGGGCGCCCCGCTACGCTTCGTACCGACCCGGCCGCGGCTGTTTCCGGTCACGCCGTGACCCCCCCCCGGGGGCGCTTCGGCAGGCCCCGACGAACGATCTAGGCAGCCTCCGCCCGGCTCTGCTCGGTGCTACTTGCCGGCGCGCTCTCGACGCAGCGCATCGGCTCCGGCGCAGTCATCGGGACCATGCCCAGCTTGCTGAGCAACGCCGCATCAGCGTCACCTCCGGCATTGCCCGCGGTGAGCAGCTTGTCACCTGTGAACATCGAATTGGCGCCGGCCAGGAAACACAGCGCCTGGGTCGCCACCGACATGCTCTCGCGTCCCGCCGACAGCCGCACCATCGAGCGCGGCATCGTGATCCGCGCCACCGCGATCGTCCGGACGAATTCAATGTCGTCGATCCGCGCGAGCGGCGTGTCGGCGAGCATATTGCCAAGCACCGTGCCCTTGATCGGCACGAGTGCGTTGACGGGAACGCTCTCCGGGTGGCGCGGCAATGTCGCCAGCGCATGGACGAAGCCGACGCGGTCGGCACGAGTCTCGCCCATGCCGACGATCCCGCCGCAGCAGACCGCCATCCCGGCCTCGCGGACCTCGGCAAGGGTGTCGAGCCGGTCCTGGAACGTCCGGGTGGTGATGATGTCGCCATAATGTTCGGGCGAGGTGTCGATGTTGTGGTTGTAGTAATCGAGCCCGGCCGCGCTGAGCGCGCGCGCCTGGTCACCGGTCAGCATGCCGAGCGTCATGCACGTCTCGAGCCCCATCGCCTTGACCCCGGCGACCATCTTGCACACCGCCGCCATGTCGCGGTCCTTCGGTTCACGCCATGCCGCTCCCATGCAGAAGCGCTGCGAGCCCGCCGCCTTGGCCTCGGGAGCGGCGGCGAGCACGGCATCGGCATCCATCAGCTTCTCGGCCTTGAGCCCGCTCTCGGCGGAGGCCGACTGGCTGCAGTAGCCGCAATCTTCGGGACAGCCCCCGGTCTTGATCGACAACAAGGTGCAAAGCTGGACCTCATTCGCTGCATGGTGCGCGCGATGAATTCCCGCAGCGCGGTAGAGAAGGTCGTTGAACGGCAGGTCGAACAGCGCGCTGATCTCGGCGCGGGTCCAATCATTTCGGATCATCAGTGGCTTTCTGCGGTGTGGTCGGCGGAGCGTGCGTGACGCTCTAGCGGCCAGCGCGGCAGGGTAAATCCCCCAGCGTTCCGATTTCGATGGCGGCCCCTGGTATTGAGCAGCGGGGTGCACCCGCCCCGTCGAGCGGAGCGAATGCACCATTCCTGCAGGGGCCTTGCGCCCTCGTTCAGGCCGCGAACTGGTTCATCGTGTTGTGCGCGCCGCCGGCCTTGAGCGCCGCCTCGCCTGCGAAATATTCCTTGTGGTCGTCGCCGACGTCGCTGCCCGACATGTTCTGGTGCTTGACGCAGGCGATCCCCTGGCGGATCTCCTCGCGCTGGACGCCCTTGACGTAGCCAAGCATCCCTGCCTCGCCGAAATACTCGCGCGCAAGGTTGTCGGTCGACAACGCCGCGGTGTGATAGGTTGGCAGCGTGATCAGGTGGTGGAAAATCCCCGCCCGCTTGGCCGCATCGCGCTGGAAGGTGCGGATCCGCTCATCGGCCTCGGCGCCGAGCTCGGTCGCGTCATACTGCGCTCCCATCAGCTTGGCCCGGTCATAGGCCGCGACGTCGCGCCCGGTCTCCGCCCAGGCATCATAGACCTGCTGGCGGAAGTTCAACGTCCAGTTGAACGAGGGCGAGTTGTTATAGGCGAGCTTGGCGTTCGGAATCACTTCGCGGATGCGGTCGACCATCGATGCGATCTGCTCGATGTGCGGCTTCTCGGTTTCGATCCACAACAGGTCGGCGCCGTTCTGCAGCGAGGTGATGCAGTCGAGCACGCAGCGGTCGGCGCCAGTGCCGGCACGGAACTGGAACAGGTTCGAGGGCAAACGCTTGGGGCGCATCAGCTTGCCGTCGCGGTTGAGGATGACGTCGCCGTTGCGCGCCGTCGCTGGGTCGATCTCCTCGCAGTCGAGGAAGCTGTTATACTGGTCGCCGATGTCGCCCGGCTCTTTTGAAACCGCGATCTGCTTGGTCAGGCCGGCGCCGAGGCTGTCGGTGCGCGCGACGATGATGCCGTCGTCGACCCCGAGCTCGAGGAAGGCGTACCGGCAGGCGCGGATCTTGGCGAGGAAGTCCTCGTGGGGAACGGTCACCTTGCCGTCCTGGTGCCCGCACTGCTTTTCGTCGGAAACCTGGTTCTCGATCTGCAGCGCGCAGGCACCCGCCTCGATCATCTTCTTGGCGAGCAGATAGGTCGCCTCGGCATTGCCGAAGCCGGCGTCGATGTCGGCGATGATCGGGACGACGTGGGTCTCGTAATTGTCGATCGCGGATTGGAGCTGGCGCGCCTTCAATTCGTCGCCGGCGTCTTGCGCGGCGTCGAGGTCGCGGAACATCATGCCGAGCTCGCGCGCGTCCGCCTGCTTGAGGAAGGTGTAGATCTCCTCGATCAGCGCGGGCACGCTGGTCTTCTCGTGCATCGACTGGTCGGGGAGCGGGCCGAAGTCACTGCGCAGCGCCGCGATCATCCAGCCCGAGAGGTAAAGATAGCGGCCCTTGGTCGTGCCGAAATGCTTCTTGATCGAGATGAGCTTCTGCTGGGCGATGAAGCCATGCCAGCAGCCCAATGACTGGGTGTAGTGCGCCGGGTCGGCGTCATAGGCGGCCATGTCGTCGCGCATGATCCTCGCCGTGTAGCGGGCAATGTCGAGCCCGGTGCGGAAGCGGTTCTGCTGACGCATGCGGGCGACGCTGGTCGCGCTGATCCCGTCCCATGTCCCCTTGTGGCTGGCAATCAGCTGGTCGGTCTGGGCGATGTCGTTGGCGTAGGTCATGGCAGTCCTCGTTCGATTAAGCTTGCGCAAGGCCCAACGCGTGTCTCGCAATTGCAGCAATCGAATTAGCGTCTTTCTGTCATGACTTTACAAGGTTCGTTCGTCGTAACGCACACGAAACCACAATATTGTAGCGTCTGCCCAATCCAAAGGGTAGCGCGCAGCAAAAAGGCCCGGCATCGCTGCCGGGCCTTTCGTTGTCGCCAGCGCGACAGTGCTAGTCCTGGTCGTTGCCACCGGTCAGGAAGGCCGGGGCGAACTCCGGCGCCGGGCCATCGCTGTTGCCGCCTTCGCGATCACGACGGGGGCCACGATCGCCGCGGCCTTCACCGCCACCTTCGCGGCGCG
>JALYIX010000163.1 GCA_030775565.1 Pseudomonadota bacterium
GAGGACGCGCGGCGGATCCCGGAATATGTCGCGCGCGCCTATCGCGTCGCAACCGCGGGCCGGCCGGGACCGGTGGTGCTGGCGCTGCCCGAGGACATGCTCCGCGACGAGGTCGAGGCGCTCGACCGGCCGGCGATCGCGCCGATCGCGCAGCCCGCCTGTGCCGGGGCGATGGGGGCGTTGTTCGAATTGCTGAAGGATGCGGCGGCGCCGGTGGCGATCATCGGCGGGGCCGACTGGAGCCCGGCGGCAGCGCATCATTTCGCGACCTTCGCCCACCGCCACGGCATCCCGGTGGCAGCGGGATTCCGGCGGCAGGACGCGATCGACAACAGCTGCGCGGTCTATGCGGGGCAGCTCGGCTATGGCCCCAGCCCGAAGCTGCAGCAGCGAGTGCGCGATGCGGACCTGCTGCTCGTCGTCGGCGCGCGATTGGGCGAGGCGACGACCGACGGTTACAAGCTGATTACCCCCGATCATCCCGACCAGTTGCTGGTCCATGTCCACCCCGATCCGAACGAGCTCGGCCGGGTGTACCGCGCCGACCTGCCGATCTGCGCCGACATGGCCGAGTTCTCCGAAGCCGCCGCCGACTGGCACGACCCCGACATGGTGCGCTTTTCGGCGGGGGACGAGGCGCATGCCGAGTGGCTCGACTGGTCCGAGCCGCGCCCGCGTCAGGGCGTCAAGCTCGACCTCGGCCCGTGCGTCGCGGCAATGCGCGAGGCGCTCCCGGACGACACGATCATCTGCAACGGGGCGGGCAATTTCTCGGGATGGTGGCACCGCTACTGGCATTATGGCGCGATGCCGTGCCAGCTTGCGCCGACGTCGGGAACGATGGGCTATGGCCTGCCCGCAGCAGTTGCCGCGAGCCTGCGCTTTCCGGCGCGTACCGTGGTCTGCGTCGCAGGGGACGGCGACTTCCTGATGAACGGGCAGGAGATGGCGACGGCGGCGCAATATGGCGCCGACCTGCTGGTGATCGTGATCGACAATGGCGGCTATGGCACGATCCGGATGCATCAGGAGCGGGATTATCCCGAGCGGGTGTCGGGCACGGTGCTTGCCAATCCCGATTTCGCGAAGCTCGCCGAGGCCTATGGCGGCTGGGCCGAACGGGTCGAGACGACCGCGGCGTTCGCACCGGCGCTGGCGCGGGCAATGGAGCGCAAGGGGATCCGGCTGCTCCATTGCGTGACCGACATGGAAGTGATCGGCCACGGGACCACCATCAGTCGGTTACGGGCGCGTTAGCCGCTTCGCCAAGGACGGAAGGTTGGCCTTGACGTTCGCGTAAACGTCAACTAATTCCGCCTGGTGCTTGCGGCCCGTCATTATTCGATCGGTGACATGTGCGACGAGTTCGCCGTGACTGCCCGCGCGCTTCGCTTCTATGAGGACGAACAGCTCATTTCCCCCGAGCGTCGCGGAACGCAACGGCTTTATTCCGAGCGTGATCGAGCCCGGCTGGCGTGGATCCTGCGCGGCAAGCGGGTCGGGTTCAGCCTCGCCGACATTCGCGACATGCTCGACCTCTATGACCTCGGCGATCATCGCGAGACGCAGCGCAAGGTGACGATCGACCGCTGCCGCGCCCGGGTCGCGGCGCTCGAGCGCCAGAGGGTCGATATCGACGCGACCATCGCCGAACTCCACGACTTCATCGCCCAGCTCGACACGCCCCCTTCGCCGCCCAAGGATTAGTCCATGCCCAGCTACACCGCCCCCGTTCGCGACACGCAGTTCCTCCTCGACCATGTCGTCGGGCTCGGCAATTATTCCAACCTGCCGGGCTTCGAGGCCGCATCGAGCGACCTGGTCGAAGCGATCCTGTCCGAGGGCGGGCGGTTCGCCGGCGAGGTGCTGGCGCCGCTCAACCGAATCGGTGACGAGGAGGGCTGCACGCGTCACCCGGACGGCAGCGTGACGACCCCGACGGGGTTCAAGGCGGCTTACAAGCAGTTCTGCGAAGGCGGCTGGACGACCTTGTCGGCGCCCGAGGAATATGGCGGGCAAGGGCTGCCCCACGTCGTTTCGACCGCGGTCAGCGAATATGTCCTGTCGGCCAACCAGGCGTTCGAGATGTACCATGGCCTGACCGCGGGTGCGATCGCCGCGCTGGTCGTCAAGGGATCGGACGGGCTCAAGGCGAAGTATCTGCCCAAGATGGTCGACGGCACCTGGACGGGCACGATGAACCTGACCGAGCCGCATTGCGGGACCGACCTCGGCCTTATCAAGACCAAGGCCGAGCCTGAGGCCGATGGCAGCTATGCCATCTCGGGGACGAAGATCTTCATCTCGTCGGGCGAACACGACCTCAGCGACAATATCGTTCACATGGTGCTGGCGAAGATCGTCGGTGCCCCCGACAATGTGAAGGGGATTTCGCTGTTCCTGGTGCCCAAGTTCCTGGTTGGCGAGGATGGATCGGTCGGCGAGCGCAACGCCGTGTCGTGTGGCTCGATCGAGCACAAGATGGGGATCCACGGCAATTCGACCTGCGTCATGAATTATGACGGGGCCAAGGGCTGGCTGGTCGGCGAGACCGAGAAGGGGCTCGCGGCGATGTTCATCATGATGAATGCGGCGCGACTGGGCGTCGGCTTGCAGGGGCTGGCGATCGGCGAGGTCGCCTATCAGAACGCGGTTGCCTACGCCAAGGACCGCCGCCAGGGCCGCGCCCTCGTCCCCGACCAGCGCGACCCGAACGCCAGGGCCGACACATTATTTGTCCACCCCGACGTCCGCCGCATGCTGATGGAGGCCCGGGCCTTCAACGAAAGCGCGCGGGCGCTGGTGCTGTGGGGCGCGTTGCAGGTCGACCTCAGTCACAAGGCGGGAACCGAGGAGGATCGGCAGATGGCCGACGACCTCATTTCGCTGCTCACGCCGGTCATCAAGGGGCATCTGACCGACCGCGGCTTCGAGGTCGCGGTGCTCGCCCAGCAGGTGTTCGGCGGGCATGGCTATATCCGCGAATGGGGCATGGAGCAGTTCGTCCGCGATGCCCGGATTGCGCAGATCTACGAGGGCACGAACGGGGTTCAGGCGATGGACTTGGTCGGGCGCAAGCTCGCCAAGGACGGCGGCCGCGCGATCCGTGCCTTTTTCGAGCTGCTCGGCCGCGACATCGCCGAGGCACGTACCGCGGGCGATCCGGGGGGAGTCGCCGATCCGCTCGAAAAGGCGGTCGGCCACCTGCAGGGCGCGACGATGTGGCTTGCCCAGAACGGCATGGCGGTCCCGAACAATATCGGTGCGGGCGCCTATGCTTATATGCAGCTGATGGGCGTCGTGACGCTGGGCTGGATGTGGCTCAAGATGGCCAAGGCCAGTGCCAGCCTCAAGGATCGGCCGGGCGAGGACCAGGCGTTCCATGAGGCGAAGCTGGTGACCGCGCGCTTCTATGCCGAGCGCGAGCTGGCCAATGCGTCGGGCTTGCGCGGCAAGGTCGAAGCAGGCGCCGAGACGATCATGGCGCTGCCGGTCGAGTCTTTCTGACGCACGGGGCGACCCCGCTAACTATCCCGCCTGGCGGGTGTTCTGGCTGCGGTGCCAGCCGCTCGGCGCCGGCTGGCCCGTCGGCGCCGCCGCTTTGGGGGCAAGCCGGGCGAGGTCGAAGGCGTCGGTGAACTGTACGCCGAACTTGCCCGCCTGCGCCCAGCGGACGGTGCCGAGCACAGGCCCGACGCCGACGATATCGATCGTCAGCATCTGACCCGCCGGGACAAGCTGGTCGGATTCGACCAGCGCGCCCATCGCCGAGATGTTGCGCAGCCGGATCTCGTGCGGGACGCCGTCGAAGGCGGCGATGGCGCGGCGCATGAGGCGATGGCGCGGCTCGCGGATGCGGTCGTAGCCCTCGGCCTCGACCCGGGTCGAATTGGCGATCTCGCGCGCTTCTTCCCACGCCAGCGGTTTCCCGAAGATATAGCCCTGGACCTGGCTGACGCCGAGGTCGCGGATGAGGTGAAGGTCGTCGTGGGTCTCGACCCCCTCCGCCGTGGTGTCCATGTCGAGGCTCTCGGCGAGCGTCACGATGGCGCGGATGATGGCGCCGTTGCGGTTGAGGCTCGACGCCGCGCCGCGCACGAAGCTCTGGTCGATCTTGATCTTGTCGAACGGCGCTTTCTTGAGATAGCGCATCGACGAATAGCCCGTGCCGAAATCGTCGAGCGCGAGCCTGACGCCGAGCTTCTTCAACTTGGCGAAGGTCTCGTCGGTGGCGTCGCTTTCGGCAAGGAACACGCCTTCGGTTAGTTCTAGCTCGAGCCGCTCGGCGCGGACGCCGCTGTCCTTGAGAGCTGCGGCAACGATGTCGGTGACGCCCGGATCGTTGAACTGGATCGGGGACAGGTTGACTGCGATGCGGACATTGTCGGGCCAGTTGGCGGCTTCGGCGAGCGCAGTGCGCAGGACCCATTGGCCGATCTTGGCGATCATCCCGCATTCCTCGGCGAGCGGGATGAACTTGTCGGGGCCGATCGCGCCGCGCGTCGGATGCTTCCATCGCACGAGCGCCTCGAAGCCGCAGATTTCCTCGCCGGCGGTGCGGACGATCGGCTGGTAGGCCACCCACAGTTCGTCGCGGTCGAGTGCCTGGCGCAGGTCGTTCTCGAGGATCTGGCGCTCGGCCGCCTCGCTGTGCATCGAGGCTTCGTAGAATTTATGCTTGCCACGCCCGTCGCCCTTGGCGGCGTAGAGAGCAAGGTCGGCATTGCGCACGAGACTGTCGGCGCAGGCACGGCCAGGGTCGCCGATGGCGATGCCGACCGACGCGCCGATCGACACGCGGTGGCCCTCGATCGAGTAAGGCCGCGACACTTGTTCGATGAGGGTGCGGGCGAGCGATTCGAGCAGGCCGATGTCGACCGTGCCCGGCAGGACCGCCTTGAATTCGTCGCCCCCGAGGCGCCCGATCTGGCCATGTTCGCCCATCACGCTGATCAGCCGCTGCGCGACCTGGCGGAGAAGCGCGTCGCCAACCGGGTGCCCCAACGTATCGTTGACGTTCTTGAACCGGTCGAGGTCGATCAGGAATAGCGCACAGCCCTTCTGCCGGCTGGCGGCGTTGCGCAGCGCCTCGTCGAGCGTCTGGCGCATCAGCGCGCGGTTGGGCAGGCCGGTGAGCGAATCGAACCGGGCAAGCCGACTGATTTCCTGTTCGGAGCGGCGCTGCTCGGTGAGGTCGGTGCCAATGCCGCGAAAGCCATGGAAGCGGCCATTCTCGTCGAACACCGGGTTGCCCGAGAGCGACCAGTGGACGTCCTCGGCGCTGGCGGCGCGCACGATCACGTCGGAAAAAGGGAAGCGGGCCGACAAGTGGAAGCCAAGCGTGCGCTCCTCGCGGATCGGCCCGTCGCTGGTGCTGACGCCGACCGACAGCAGGTCGGTGAACTGCCGGCCGAGCAGCGCTGTCGGCTGGCATTGGAAGTCGTCGGCGAGTTGCTGCGAGACGTAGGACAAGGTGCCTTGCGCATTGGTTTCCCAGAACCAGCCGCGACCGCTGTTTTCGAATTCGATGACAAAGCGCAGCGCCTTCTGCGCGTCGGCGTCGAGCTGGAGCCGCTGGCGGGCGCCGGCGATCATGGTCCGCGCGCCAGCGACCGAATAGGCGACGATCATCAACGACAGCGCAGCGATCCCGAACGCGAGGTTTGCCCGGTTCGAGATGATAGAGCTCGAGAGCGTTCCGACCAGGCCGCACATGATGGTCAGGGGGGGCGATTCGATCGACACGATGGCGGTGACGGTGATCCCCGCGCCAATCAACAGCGGCAGCAGGCCCGATCCTTCAAGCGCCGGATTGCCCGCCGCGGAGGCACTGAACAGCGCCCACAAGGCGCTGACGATGACGACATAGCCGCAAATGAGACGGGTAACGCCATGGGGCGAAAGGCCGAGGTGGTTGCGCCACCGGATCACCGCAGCGCCGGCAAGATCGAGCGCAATGGCGAGGCCGAGCGGCCCAACGACGGCCTTGGCAGTCCCGACATCCGACGTCGACAGGCTGTAGATCAAGAGCGCGAGGGCGCACAGCGCGTGCATCGCGCCGAGCAACAAGGGAACATGATGGAGCTGCGCGACGCGCTGCTCGGCAAGCGTGGCGTCGTGCAGCGTCTCGGTACTGGAAATGTCGAAGGCAAGGGCTTCGGCCGCGCTTGCCCGCGCGATGCCGTCACCCTTGTCTACAGCATTGGCGAATCGTGCCCGACGCATACATTTGACCCGTTGTTGGGGGTCGGGCTTAACCCTCGCGAGTTAACAATTTTTGCTTCGCGCGGCGTTAATTCGCGCTTAGCCTTATTCAGGCAGGAAATCCGGCACCGACAGATAGCGCTCGCCGGTGTCGTAATTGAAGGTCAGGACGCGCGGATGGTCGCCTAGTTCGGCCAGTTTCTGATCGATCGCGGCAAGGCTCGCACCCGACGAGATGCCGACCAGTGTGCCCTCCTCGCGTGCCGAACGACGGGCCCATTCCTTGGCGTCTTCGGCGGCGACCTGGATCACCCCGTCGATCGCGCTCATGTCGAGGTTGGTCGGGATGAAGCCCGCGCCGATCCCCTGGATCGGGTGCGGCGCAGGATCGCCGCCCGAGATCACCGGCGACAGCGTCGGCTCGACCGCGAACACCTTGAGGTTGGGCCACGCCTTCTTGAGGACATGCGCGACGCCGGTGATATGCCCGCCGGTGCCGACCCCTGTAATGATCGCGTCGATCGGCGAATCCTTGAAATCGGCGAGGATTTCCAGCGCCGTGGTCTGCTCATGGACCGAGATGTTGGCGGGGTTGTCGAACTGCGCCGGCATCCACGAACCTGGGGTCTGGGCAATCAATTCCTCGGCGCGGGCGATGGCGCCCTTCATGCCCTTTTCACGCGGGGTGAGGTCGAACGTAGCGCCATAGGCGAGCATCAGCCGGCGCCGCTCGAGGCTCATGCTTTCGGGCATAACGAGGATCAGCTTGTAGCCCTTGACCGCGGCGACGACTGCCAGCCCGATGCCGGTGTTGCCCGAGGTCGGCTCGATGATCGTTCCACCGGGCTTCAACTTGCCCGATTTCTCGGCGTCCTCGATCATGGCGAGCGCGATGCGGTCCTTGATCGACGCGCCAGGGTTGGAGCGCTCGTTCTTCGACCAGATTTCGCCGCGGCCGGCGAAGAGGCGGTTGATGCGGACGTGCGGCGTGTTGCCGATCGTGTCGAGGATCGAATTGGCCTTCATGTCGCGGGCTCCTTGTCGCGGGGCGGGGATGGTCGATCGCCTATCTCGTGACCCTCGAAGCTCTTGGCAAGGCGAAGTTCGGGGAATTTCCACGCCCAGATAGCGACCACGGCGACCGCGCCGATCCCTCCGGCGACGACCGCCACGACCGGGCCGAGGAGACCGGCCAAGAGGCCGCTCTCGGCCTCGCCGAGCTCGTTGGAGGCGCTGATGAACAGCGAACTGACAGCCCCGACTCGCCCGCGCTTGTCGTCTGGCGTGTGCAGCTGGATCAGCGTCTGGCGGATATTGACCGAAAACATGTCGGCCGCGCCGAGAATGGCAAGGCTGCCGAGGCTCAGCATCATCGAACGCGACAGGCCGAAGACCACCGTGGCCCCGCCGAACAGGGCGACCGCAAGCAGCATCTTGACCCCGACGTTGGACTTCATCGGCCGCGCCGCGAACCAGG
>JALYIX010000164.1 GCA_030775565.1 Pseudomonadota bacterium
CGCCCATGCCGCCGCCCATGCCCATGCCGCCACCCATACCCATGCCGCCGCCGCCCATGCCGCCGCCTCCGCCGCCGCCGTGGCTCTGCGCAAGAAGGGGGCTGCCGAGCGCGATTGTTGCCGAGGCGGCCGCGAGAAGAATGAACTTGTTCATGTCAGCTCCTGAAAAATCAAACAGTTGCCACTCGTCTTACCCGTAACGACATCGACGTATCAGTAACGGCACGAAAAAACACGGAAAGGCCTTCCGGTGCGTGCGCAAGAGTGGTGAAAAACCAACGAAGGATGGACGCCACCGTTCCCCCTTCCGCGCCGAGCCGGACGATCGCCGCGACGGGGCGCGGCCGCTCCCATCGTCATCTACGCCATTGTGTTCAGGCACAATTCAGCGCGCCGGTTGTTCTTATGCGAGCCTGAGGGGGCGAGAGAAAGGATTCGTTCCATGTACAAAGCGTTGATGATTGCTGCTGCCACCGCCGCCACGGCGTTGAGCGCTGCCCCGGCATCGGCCGGCGGCTATGTCTCGGTCAGCATCGGGTCGGGCTACCCCGGCTATGGCTACTCCAGCTACGGCGGCTATCCGTCGTACGGCTATTCGAATTACGGCTATTCGAATTCGGGCTATGGCTATCCCGCCTATGGCTACAGCTACCCGAGCTATGGCTACAGCTATCCCAGCTACAACTATGGTTATTCCTACCCGAGCTACGGCTACAGCTACCCGCGCTATTCGAATTACGGATATCAGCGCGGCTGGCAGAACCGTGGTCGCCACAACGGCTGGCGCCACCACCACCGCGATCGCGACGACGACTAGGGTCTAGCGGTCAGCCGGCGACGGCAACATCGGGCGGCGCGGTCCTTGCGGGCGGCGCCGCCCTTTTTTGTGCGCCGCGAGTCCAACCGAGCGAGACGATGAGGAATGGCCAGGCGGTCGCCCGACGCTGCCGCTAATGACGCAGCGCGGCGACGACCGAGAGCAGGTTGCAGAGGCGCAGACCGATCCCGATTCACATCCTAATGTACAAAGCGCGCCACGACGTCGCGGTAGCTGCGACTGACTTTCACCTGCGCGCCCGAATCGAGCACCAGGAAACATTCGCCATTGGTGTGCGGCTTGACCTGCTTGACGAGGTCGAGATTGACGATCGTCGAGCGGTGGACGCGCTGGAAGCGGCGCGGGTCGAGGCGCTTTTCCAAGTCCTTCATCGTCTCGCGCAGGATCAGCGTATTGTCGCCGGTCTGGATGCACATATAGTCGCCCGCGGCGTCGATCCGCTCGATCGTGTCGACGTCGACGCGGAAGATCTGGCCCTGGTCGCGGATGTTGATCATCTTCTCGAAGCGATTGGCGGCGTGGCCGTCGGCGGCGCTTTCCTCGGCCAGCTCCTCGGCGGCCTCCGGGGCATGTTCTTCGAGCGCCTCCTTGAGCCGCCCGGCTTCCTCGGCCCCGCGGCGTTCGGCGAGCCGCTGGCGAACGCGGTCGAGGGTCGCGGCAAGGCGGTCTTCCTCGACCGGCTTCATCAGATAATCGACCGCCTGCGCCTCGAACGCGCGCAGGGCGTGGTCGCCATAAGCGGTGACGAACACGAACAATGGCGGCTCGACCTCCATCAGTCCCTGGATGACCGAAAAGCCGTCGAACCCCGGCATCTGAATGTCGAGGAAGACGAGGTCGGGCTTGTCGGTCTTGATCGCGCGGATCGCCTCGCGGCCGTTGGCGGCGGTGGCGATAATCTCGACATCCTCATGCGCCTGGAGGCGGAGCTGGAGCCCCTGCGTCGCGAGCGGCTCGTCGTCGACGAGGATGGTGCGGATGGTCATGGTCGGTACTCGCTCTCGGACGGAATTTCGAGGATAACGCTGTAGCCCCCCTTATCGTTCGCCTGCGCGCGAAAGCCATGCCCCGCGCCATAGGCCTGCATCAGCCGGTCGCGGATATTGGCCAGCCCGACCCCGGTCGATTCGGTCGACATCGAATGCGCGCCCTCGCCGGCGCCGCTGTCGGCGACCTCGATGCGGACGCACTGGCCTTCGCGCGAGGCGGTGACCCAGATGTCGGCCCCCTGCTCGCTCGGCGTCACGGCATATTTGATGGCATTTTCGACCAGCGGCTGGAGCAATAGCGAGGGCACGCGCGCGCCGATCGTCTCGGCGTCGATGCGGAAATGGGGGCGCAGGCGATCCTCGAAGCGCATCTTCTCGATCTCGAGGTAGAGTTTCAGCGTCTCGACTTCCTGCGCGAGCGTGACCTGCGCGGTCGGCTCGTTGATCAGCGTGTAGCGGAGGAAGGACGACAGGCGCGACAACATCGCATTGGCGCGCTCGGTCTGGCGGAGGAGGACGAGGGTCGAGATCGAATTGAGCGTGTTGAACAGGAAATGCGGGTTCAACTGGTAGCGCAGCATCGCCAGCTGGGCCGACGAAGCCTGGCTCTCCATCGCCTCGCGCTGCTCGATCTCCTCCTCGAGCAGGAGGTAATAGTTGATCCCGTAATAGAGCGCCGACCACGCCGCGAGCAGGGCGAAGTCGAGCAGGATCGCGCCGAGATATTCGATCCCCACGGGCCGCGCGTCGGGGCGGACGAAGGTGGCGTTGCTCCACGTTTCGATGAACGAGAAGACCGCCGCGGCGATGACCACGGTGCCGAGGCTGAGCGCCGCCGTCCACAGCGAGCGCATCTGGATCAGGCGGCGATAGAGCGACGCCATCAGCAGCGTGAGCGAATAGCCCGTCGCGGTCAGCAGCAGCGTGTGGACCAGGAACATCAGGCCCATCGAGTTGGCGATGCCACTCAAGCTGCGGAGGATGAAATAGCCCGTCCAGCCGGCCGACTGGAGCAGCCAGAAGGCGCGGTTCTTGTCGTCGAAAAAGGGGCTGTCGAGCTTGACCCGCTCGAGGATCGGGCGGGCCGGCCCCTTGCCCGTGCGCGGGTAGCGGACCGGCGGCGGGGCCGGGTCGCTGATCGCGGAAGCGGGTGGCGGGTCGATCAGCCGGGCGCTGTCGCTCGCCATGTCAGCGCTGTGCTCGGCTGGGCGTCATCTCGAGCGATATAGAGCGGGCGCCGGCAAAGCCCAAGCGCCCGCTCACCCGATCAGGCGTCCTTGCCGCCCGGCGTATGCGCCCCCGGCATCGGGGGCACGCCAAGCGGCGGGGCGTCGGCATCAAGCTCGTGAACTTCTTCCAGGCCAAGCCCGACATGGCTGCGGCTGCGGCTGTAGAGGAAGTAGACGACGAGGCCGATCGCGCCCCAGCCGACCAGCACCAGCTTCGACGTCGTGTCGAGCGCGGCATAGAGCACGATGCAGCCGATGATCGCGGCGGGCCCGACGAACCACACCAGCGGGGTGCGGAAGCTGCGCTTGCGGCCCGGGTCCCGCACGCGCAGCACCAGCACCGCGAGCGCGACCATCGCGAAGGCGAACAGCGTCCCCGAGTTGGAATAGTCGGCGAGGCTGCCGACCGGGAGGAGGCCGGCGAAGATCAGTGCGAACAGGCCGGTGACCGCGGTCACGACGTGGGGCGTCTTGAACTTCGGGTGGACCTTGGCGAAGGCGGCGGGGAGCAGGCCGTCGCGCGCCATCGTGAAGAACACGCGGGTCTGGCCGAACATCATCATCAGCACGACCGACGGCAGCGCGATGATCGCGGCGAGCCCGACCAGATAGCCGACAACCGGATAGTTGATGGTCTGGAGGACATGCACCAGCGCATGCTTCGAGCAGACCAAAGGCTCGGTCGCGCCGCCCGCGACGATCGCGGCGCAGCGCCCCGCCATTTCGGGCGATCCCGGAGTGAGGAACGCGCCAGCGACCGAGGTCACCGGCTGCGCGCCGACGGTACCGATCGCGCCCGCCGCCACAAGGAGATAGATCAAGGTGCAGATCAGCAGGCTGCCGATCAGGCCGATGGGGACGTTGCGCTGCGGGTTCTTGGTTTCCTCGGCGGCGGTCGAGACCGCGTCGAAGCCGACATAGGCAAAGAAGATCGAAGCGGCGGCGCCGACATAGCCGGTGCCGCTGGTGAGGTTGCCAAAGCCGGTCGGCGTGAACGGGTGGAAGTTGCTCGACTTCATCAGCGGCAAGGTCAGGATCATGAACGCCGTCAGCGCAATCAGCTTGACGACGACCAGCACGGCATTGACCATCGCGCTTTCGGTCGTGCCCTTGATCAGGAGCGCCGTCACCGCGATGACGACGACGATGGCGGGGACGTTGATGAACCCGCCGGTCTGGGCCGCGGCGAGCAGGTCCGGGGTCGCCTTCGCGCCGAATGCCAGCGCGACCTTGGCCATCAACCCGTCCGCGTTGCTGAGCAATGCCGGGAAATGAATGCCGCTGTCGGCCAGTGCGCCGACAAGGTGGTTCGACCAGCCCACCGCGACCGCGCTTGCCCCAAGCGCATATTCAAGGACCAGCGCCCAGCCGACCATCCACGCGAGCAATTCGCCCATCACGGCGTAGGTATAGGTGTAGGCCGACCCCGCGACGGGGACCATCGAGGCGAGTTCGGAGTAACACAGCGCAGCGACCGCGCAGACGAAGCCGGCGATGACGAAGCTGAGCATCATGCCCGGCCCGGCCTTCTGCGCGGCGACCGCGGTCAGCACGAAAATTCCGGTGCCGATGACGGCGCCGACGCCGAGCATGGTCAGCTGGAACGCGCCCAACGAGCGCTGCAGCCCCTTCTTCTCGGCAGTGGCGAGGATCGCGTCCATCGATTTTACGCGGTCGAATAACATCATGTTCCCCTAATCGAGCAGCCACTGCGGGCCGTTATGGCGCTAGAGCCTAGCGGCAATGCGCGGCGGCGCAAGCACCAAGCCGATCAGCGGCTTAGCATCGGCCCGAGCGGGGCGCCGCCGAACAGGTGGACATGGAGGTGGGCAATCTCCTGGCCGCCGCGCTTGCCCATGTTGGCGAGCAGGCGGTAGCCCTGCGTCGAGGCCCCCGTCTTGCGCCCCGCTTCGCCGACCGCCCTGACGAGGTCGACGATCTCGGCCTCGCTCGCGCGCGCCGAGAAATCGTCCCACGACACATAGGCGCCCTTGGGGATGACGAGGACATGGATCGGCGCCAGCGGGTTGATATCGTGGATCGCCAGGCTGTGTTCGGTTTCCAGCACCTTGTTGCACGGCAATTCGCCGCGAAGAATTCGCGCGATGATGTTGGTGTCGTCGTAAGGCAGGCTGGCATCGATCGGCATTGGCATACTCCGCTTGACCGGGGACGACGCCGCGCTACCACGAAAACCATGTCCGACGAACCGCCCGAAAGCCTGATCCCCTACGACGAGATCGTCCAGGAGGCGTTGCGCGACGTCGTCGGGCGCGTGCTGCGCGAGGTGGAGCGGAGCGGGGCGCTGCCCGGCGGGCATCATTTCTACATCACCTTCAAGACCCGCCTCCCCGGCGTGGCGATCCCCAAGCATCTGATGGAGCGCTTTCCCGACGAGATGACGATCGTCATCCAGCACCGCTATTGGGATCTCAAAGTGGAGCAGGACCATTTCTCGGTCGGACTGTCCTTCGGCGGAATCCCCTCGACGCTGGTCGTGCCGTTCGCGGCGGTGACCGATTTCGTCGACCCGGCGGTCGACTTCAGCCTCAAGTTCCAGCCCAATGGCGCTCCCGCCGAGCGCGAAGCGCACGACGAACCGCAAAATGATTTGCCGGTCGCTGCCCCGATCGACGACGGCAGCAACGTCGTCGCGGTCGACTTCACGCGCAAGAAATAGCGGCCAGCCACGGCCGGGTGGTCGTCGGCCGGACGATGCGGCTCGGTAGGTCTTGCCCAAGGGAGAAAAGCCGCGCATTCTCCGCGGCATGGACAACCATTCCCCACACCGAGCCTCCTTCACGGCAATGGAGGACGGAACCCAGGCCGACTGGGCGATCATCGCGCGCGATTACATGTCGCACGCAAATCAGCTTTCGAATCGGGTGCTCGATCATTTGCGGCTGCTCGACGGCGATTTCGGCGGCTTCCCGATCGACCGGATGCAGCACAGCCTGCAGACCGCAACGCGCGCCCATCGCGGCGGAGAGAGCGAGCCCTATGTCGTGATGGCGCTGCTTCACGACATCGGCGACACGCTGGGCACCTTCAATCACCCCGAAATCGGGGCGGCGATGCTGCGGCCGTTCGTCGATGAGAAGCTGCACTGGATGTGCCAGCATCACGGCGTGTTCCAGGGTTATTATTACTTCCATTTCCTGGGGATGGACCGCGACGCCCGCGAAGCGTTGCGCGGGCATGACCATTTCGAGGACACCGCGCGCTTCTGCGCACTCTACGACCAGACGGCGTTCGACCCGGCTTATGACACGGCACCGCTCGAATTCTTCGAACCGATGGTCCGCCGGCTGTTTTCGAGACCAATCAAGACAAGCTACGCTGGACTCGCAACCAGCGGCTGAGAGGATTTGCATTTGAAACTCGTAACGGTCATCGCGGCTGGCGCCGTGCTGTCGCTGTCCGCGTGCAAGCCCGCCGTCGAGAAAGACCCTCCAGCCAAGGCCACCGTGGCAAATCCCGTCGCGCCGATCCTGACGACCCCCGACGCCGTCGATCCGCACAGCTTCGGCAAGCCCCTCGAAGCGCGCGTCACCCACGTTGCGCTCGACCTCGACGTCGACATGACCGCAAAGCGCATCGGCGGGACGGCGGCGCTCGACATCGACGCGAAGCCCGGCGTCGCGGCGATCACGCTCGACGACAAGGGGCTCGAGATCGCGTCGATCGACGACGGCCACGGCCACCCCCTCGCCTTCAAGGTCGGCTCGACCGACGCCAAGCTGGGGGCGCCGCTGACCGTCGGGATCGGCGCCGCACGGCACATCGTCGTACACTATAAGTCGGCGCCGGATGCGGGCGCGCTGCAATGGCTGACCCCCGAGCAGACCGCCGGCAAGAAGCTGCCGTTCCTGTTCAGCCAGGGCGAGTCGATCGAAAACCGCAGCTGGATCCCGACCCAGGATTCGCCCGGCGTGCGGCAGAGTTGGGAAGCGCGCATCACGGTCCCCGCCGGCTTCACCGCGGTGATGAGCGGACAGAAGGACGAGCGGCCCGACGCGGCCCCCGTGCCTTCGGGCAAGGCGCGCTTCGCCTATCGCATGGACCACCCGGTGCCGTCCTACGGGATCGCCATTGCGGTCGGCGACCTCGCCTTCCGCTCGCTCGGACCGCGCACCGGGGTGTGGGCCGAACCCGCCACCCTGCCCGCGGCTGCCGCCGAACTCGCCGACAGCGAGAAGATGGTGAGCGCCGCAGAAGCGCTCTACGGCCCTTACAAATGGGGCCGCTACGACGTCCTCGTCCTGCCCCCGTCCTTCCCGTTCGGGGGGATGGAAAATCCCAATATGACCTTCCTCACGCCGACCTTCATCGTTGGCGACAAGAGCCTGGTCAGCCTCGTCGCGCACGAGCTCGCCCACAGCTGGTCGGGCAACCTTGCGACCAACGCGACGTGGGGCGACATCTGGCTCAACGAGGGCATGACGACCTATGCCGAGCGGCGGATCGTCGAATCGCTCTATGGCAAGAAGGTCGCCGCCCAGCAGGTCGCATTGGGGATCGACTCGCTGGACAAGGCGATTGCCGATGCGGGCGGACCCGGCAACCCCGACACCAAGCTGCACCAGCAACTGACCGGCCGCCACCCCGACGACGGGCTGACCGACGTCGCCTATGAAAAGGGCGCGGCCTTCCTCCGCATGATCGAAGCGACCGTCGGCCGCGAGCGGTTCGACGCCTATTTGAAGGGCTGGTTTGACCGCCACGCCTTCCAGCCGGTGACCTCGTCGATCTTCCTTGCGGATATTCGCGGCAACCTCGTCAAGGGCGACGCGTCGCTCGACGCGAAGCTCAAGCTCGACGACTGGGTATACAAGCCGGGAATCCCGGCCAACGCGATCCCTCCCGACCCCGCCGCCTTCGCTCAGCAGGATCGCGCGGTCGCCGCGTTCGTCGCCGGGGGCGCCCCCGATGCCGCCGCCTGGCGCGGCTGGGATACCGATGAGCGACTGCAATTTCTGACCCACCTGCCGCGCAAGCTTGCGCCAGAGCGGCTCGCCGCGCTCGACCAGGCATTCGCCTTGAGCGGGTCCAACAACAGCGAGGTTCGGTTCGCCTGGCTCGACCTTGCGATCGCCAATCGCTTCACCCCGGCGCGGGCCAGCATCGACCAGTTCCTGCTGTCGAACGGTCGCGGTAAATTCGTTAAACCCTTGTTCAAGGGCCTGGCCCGCGACGCGGCCTGGGGCCGGCCCATCGCGGCGGCACTTTATCCCCGCGCCCGAAGGCTTTACCATCCGCTGGTGACGCGCGAGCTCGATCCGCTGGGCTTGCCCAGATAATGCGTAAAATCGGCGCCGGCCTTAACCCCGCTTAAACCGTCCCGCCGCTACTCCGTCCCCCTGACCGAGTGGACGCGGGAATGTACGAAGCACCAGATCGATATAAAAGGATGGTTGCTGCCCGGCTCCCGGGTGGCGAATCACTTGGCCTGACGAGCCAGGAGGCCAACGACGGCAGCTCGCCGCTGCGCGATGTGCAGCTGATCTCGCGGGGTCAGCTCGCGCCCTTCTTTGCCATGGCCAATGTCGTCGCGATGCTCTGCGTCGCTGTTGCACTATGGCGCGTTGCGCCCCTGCCCTATCTTGCCGGCTGGGCCGCGGCGGTCACCGCCGCCAATTTTTTCGCCCTCCGCGTCGCGCGCAACCATGCGATCACCAATGTCGGGCGATCGGGCCGCACGGTGCCGCAGTTCCAGTTGATCGGCGAGGTCGTCGCGCGCGGCGTGCTGTGGCTGTCGCTGCCGCTGTTCCTGTTTCCCGGCCTGACCGGTTCGACCCAGATCATCATCGCGTCGCTGACCGCCGCACTCGGCACCGCGGCGCTCGGCCTGGTCGTGATTCCGGCTTGCGCGACGGCCTGGCTGACGCTGTTCGTGGCGGGATTGTCGGGCGAACTCCTGATCGGACGGCAAAGCGTGCCGTTCGTGCAGATGCTCGCGACGTTGTTCACGCTCGGGGTCGCTGTTTTCGGCGTGCTCGCCATCGCCCGCTGGGCGTTCCACCAGCTCAAGACCAATGCCGACATCGGCTCGCAGAGCGAAAGCGCCTCGCTGCTGCTCCAGGAATATGAGCAGCGCGGCGTCGGCTGGCTGTGGCAGATCGACGGCGACAATCGCGTGACCTATATCTCGAGCCGGATGACCGCCTTGCTCGGGCGCCCGTCGTCGCAGATCCTCGGCCACTCGCTCCCGTCGCTGCTCGGGGGTCATGCCGAGCTTGGCCGGGTGCTGCTCCAGAAGAAGACCTTCACCGCGCTCGAGATGGAACTGGCGACGTCGCGCGGCACGCGCTGGATCTCGATCGCCGGCGATCCGATCATCGACACCGCCGGCCGCTTCGAAGGCTTTCGCGGCGTGGGTTCGGACATCACCGAAGTGCGCCACACGCAGGAGCGCCTAACCCACCTCGCCAATGTCGACGTGCTGTCGGGCCTGCCCAACCGCGGTCGCGTCCGCCAGCTGCTGGGCGAGGCCCTGCGCGGCGCGATGGCCGGCAATGTGCCCTGCGCCATCATGTTCCTCGACCTCGACGGGTTCAAGCCGGTCAACGACACCTTCGGCCATCCCAAGGGCGACGCCGTGCTCCAGGCGGTCGCCAAGCGGCTGTGCGATGAAGTCGCGGCCGACGGCACCGTCGGGCGGATGGGCGGCGATGAATTCGCGATCGTCCTTCCCGACGCGCAAAGCCGGCGCAAGATCGAAGGGCTCGCCGACCGCATCATCCGTTCGATCGCCCAGCCCTACATGATCGATCAGACCGAAATCCTGATCGGCGTGTCGATCGGTTGCGCCTTCGGTCCGATCGACGGGGCGACGGTCGACGACCTCATTCTCAAGGCCGACCTCGCCTTGTACGAGGCCAAGGGTGCGGGGCGCGGCGTCGCCAAATATTTCTCGTCGGAACTCCAGTCTGAGCAGGAAGACCGGGTCCGCCTCGAATCGGACCTGCGTCAGGCCATCGCGCTCAAGCAATTCCATTTGCTGTTCCAGCCCTTGGTCGCGGCCAAGGACCAGAAGCTGGTCGGGTTCGAAGCGCTGATCCGCTGGAATCATCCCGAACGCGGGCTGGTCCCGCCGCCGGTGTTCATCCCCGTGGCGGAAGATTCGGGGCTGATGCCGACGATCGGCGAATGGGTCATCGAGGAAGCATGCCGCGCACTTGCGACATGGCCCGAACCACTGACCCTGGCGATCAACATCAGTCCCAAGCAGATGATCCAGCCGGCGTTGCCCAACCTCGTCAGCCAGGCGCTGGCGCGGCACAAGGTCCAGGCCAACCGGCTCGAACTCGAAGTCACCGAGGGCGTGTTCATCGGCGACAATGGCACGACCCTCGACGTGCTCAAGCGGCTCCGCTCGCTTGGCGTCGGGATTGCGCTCGACGATTTCGGGACGGGCTATTCGTCGATCGGCTATTTGAACAAGGCGGTGTTCCACAAGTTGAAGATCGACGGCAGCTTCGTCCGCGAAGCCGGCACCCGCCCCGAGAATGTCGCGATCATCCAGTCGATCGTCCAGCTCGCCAAGTCGTTCCGCATGTCGGTCACCGCCGAGGGGGTCGAGACGGCGCAGGATTTCGAGCGGATGCGCGACCTCGGCTGCGACATCATCCAGGGCTATCTGTTCGGCCGCCCGCTGAGCTACGCCCGCGCCAGCGACATGGCGTCGGCCTTGACCCATCGGCGCAAGATGGCGAGCTGAGTCGGCGCGTCTCATGCGTCGAACTGATGCAGCCGGGCCACAGTTACGTCTGCAACTCGACAGAGTGTGGAACCCGAATCGGCAGTGCCCGGTTGGGACGACAATGAGCAAGAATACCAAACGACCAAGCGCCGATGACGTGCGCGAGATGGCCCGTCACACGCATGATCCGGTGATCGAGCGGACCTTGCGCCAATTGGCGCGGGACATGGACGAGGAACAGGCGCGCGACGCCCGAATTCAGCCGACGCAGCGCTCGGCATAGGTGCTTGCATATTTATGCAGAATAATGCATAAAGACGCATGATCAACGCCGCAATTCTCGGCGCCTCCGGTTATGTCGGGGGCGAACTGCTCCGTCTCCTGGCGCTGCATGGCGACATCGCGCCGGCCAGGCTGTTCGCTTCGTCGAATGCGGGCCAGCCGGTGGCATCGGTCCATCCGCATCTTGGCCTTGCTTACCCCGGACGCTCGTTCGAAGCCTATGCCAGCGGCGTGCTCGACGGTTGCGACCTCGTCTTCGCCGCGCTGCCCCATGGCGAGACGCAGAAGCTCGCCGACGATCTGCTCGGTAGCGGGGCGAAAGTCGTCGATCTCGGTGCCGACTTCCGGCTGGACAGCGGTGGGGAATATGCCCGCTGGTACGGCGAGCCCCACGCCCGCCCCGAGCTGCTCGATCGCTTCGTCTATGGGTTGCCCGAGGTAAACCGGGCCGCCATCCGCGAGGCCCAGCTGGTCGCTGCGCCGGGCTGCTATCCGACCGCGGCGACGCTTGCCCTGCGCCCGCTGATCGAGGCCGGAATCGCCGCGCGCGACGGGCTGGTGATCGATGCCGCATCGGGCGTTTCGGGCGCCGGCCGGGCAGCGAGCGCGGGAACCCATTATTGCGCCGTCGAGGGCTCGATGCGCGCCTATGGCCTGCTCTCGCACCGCCATACCGCCGAGATGAAGCTGATGCTCGGCGGCGACCCGCTGTTCACCCCGCACCTCGTGCCGATGAGCCGCGGCATCCTCGCCACTTGCTATGCGCGGGCGACGCGCGCGTGCGATCCGCTGGCGGTCCTGCGCGAGGCCTATGCCGACGAGCCGTTCGTTTCTGTCGTCGACGGCCTGCCCGAAACCAAGTGGGCGAGCGGGTCGAATGCGGCCTTCGTCACTGCCCGCCATGACGAGCGAACGGGGATGATCGTCGCGGTCGCCGCGATCGACAATCTCGGCAAGGGCGCTGCGGGGCAGATGATCCAGTGCGCCAATCTGATGCTGGGGCTCGACGAGGGCCGCGGCCTCGCCAATGCAGGAATTTATCCATGAGTGTCACCGCCGCCGAAGGGTTTGTCGCCGCTGGCCTGCATGCCGGGATCAAGCCCGCCAGGCACGACCTTGCGCTGCTCGCGACCGACGACGGCAAGCCGGTGCCGACCGCCGCGGTGTTCACCACCAACAAGTTCACTGCTCCCCCGGTCGATGCGTGCCGCGACCGGTTGCGGGCGAGCGGCGGCCTTGCCTCGGGCGTGATCGTCAACTCGGGCAACGCCAACGCCGGAACGGGTCCGGCCGGGCGTGCGGATGCCGAGGCAATGTGCGCCGCGGCGGCCAAGGCGGTCGGCTGCGCCGGCGGGAACATGCTGGTCGGATCGACCGGGCTGATCGGCTATCGCTTGCCGATGGACCGCATCATCGGCGCGATCCCGTTGCTCGGCGACGCCTTGTCGCGCGAGGGCGGAAGCGACGCGGCGCGCGGCATCCTGACCACCGACACTCGCCCCAAGGAGGCGGTCGTCCACGGCGACGGCTTCACCATCGGCGGGATGGCCAAGGGCTGCGGGATGATCGCGCCGAACATGGCCACGATGCTCGCCTATATCACGACCGACGCCGCCATCGACGCCGCGACGATGCAGCCGATGTTGCGCCGCGCCGCCGATGCGACCTTCAACGTGCTGAGCGTCGACGGCGCGACCTCGACCAACGACACGGTCCTGCTGTTCGCCAGCGCCCGCCGCGCCGCGCCAGAGCCGGCCGCCTTCGAGGATGCGCTCCACCAGGTTTGCGAGCAATTGATGCTGGAGATGGCGCGCGACGGCGAAGGGGTCACGAAAGTCGTCCAGATCCACGTCGTCGGCGCGGCGAGCGACGCCGATGCGCGACTGGTCGCCAAGTCGATCTCCCGCAATATCCTGATCAAGTGCAGCTGGGCCGGGAGCGACCCCTATTGGGGCCGGATCCTTGGCGAGGCGGGGGCCTGCGGCGCCGCGTTCGAAACCGTGCGGGCGTCGGTCGCCTATGGCGGCATCACGGTCGCGAGCGCCGGGGTCGAGACCCCTCACGACACGGAGGCGGTTCATGCTCACATGATCCAGCCCGAGATCGCCATCAAGGTCGACCTCGGCCTGGGCGGCGGCGTCGGACGCGCGGTCGGGGTCGACCTCGGCCCGGGCTACATCAAGGAAAATGTGCAGACATCATGATGGACGCCAACGACACCGCCGCGCTGCTGGTCCAGGCGCTGCCCTACATCCGTCGCTACACCGGCAAGACCATGGTGGTGAAGGTCGGCGGCCTGCCGATGACCGACCGCGAGCGCGCGAAGAGCCTGGCGAAGGATATATTGCTGCTCCATTCGGTCGGTATCCGCCCCGTCCTCGTCCATGGCGGCGGACCGCAGATCGACGCGCAGATGGCGCGCGCCGGGCTGGTCCCCGAATTCCGCGATGGCCTCCGCGTGACCGACGGCGAGACGCTCGACATCGTCCGTATGGTGCTGGTCGGCAAGATCAACCGCGAGCTGGTGGCTGCGATCAACATCATGGAGCCGGTCGCGGTCGGGGTCGCCGGCGAGGATGGCCGGTTGCTCGAGGCCGAGCCCCTCGATCCGGCGCTCGGCTTCGTCGGCACCGTCACGCAGGTCCGCGCGGGCCTGCTTCAGGGCCTGCTCGACGACGGGTTGATCCCGGTCGTCTCGACGGTCGGCGCGGACACGTCGGGGCAGCCCTATAACGTCAACGCCGACGATGCGGCGCGGGCC
>JALYIX010000165.1 GCA_030775565.1 Pseudomonadota bacterium
CGCGATGGACGATCATCGACAAGGCGTCGACCGGCTCCTCGTTGACGAGGATGCTCATCTTGACGAGGTCGCCTTCGCGCGTCCCGATCTGGTGATAGTCGAAGCTCGCATAGCCCTTCGACATCGATTTGAGCCGGTCATAGAAATCGAACACCACCTCGTTGAGCGGCAGCTCGTAGGTCAGCTGCGCGCGGCCCGCGACATAGGTGAGGTTCTTCTGGATCCCGCGCCGGTCCTGGCACAGTTTCAGGATGGGCCCCAGATATTCGTCGGGCACGTAAATCGTCGCCTCGATCCACGGCTCCTCGATGCTCTCGATGCGGTTGATATCGGGCATGTCCGACGGATTGTGAAGCTCGATCGTCTGCGCCGGCTCGGTCTTCGAATGCGTCAGATGCATCGTGTAGACCACCGACGGCGCGGTCGTGATCAGGTCGAGGTCATACTCGCGCGTCAGCCGCTCCTGGATAATCTCGAGGTGCAAGAGCCCGAGGAACCCGCAGCGGAAGCCGAAGCCCAAGGCCGCGCTGCTTTCGGTCTCGAAGCTGAAGCTGGCGTCGTTGAGGCGCAGCTTGCTGATGCTTTCGCGCAGTTTCTCGAAGTCGGCGGCGTCCACCGGGAACAGGCCGCAGAACACCACCGGCTGGACCAGCTTGAACCCCGGCAGCGCTTCGGCGGTCGGGCGCTTGGCGTCGGTGATGGTGTCGCCGACGCGGGTCTGCGCGACTTCCTTGATCTGCGCGGTGATGAACCCGATCTCGCCCGCGCCAAGCCCCTCGAGCTGCTCGATCTTGGGGCGGAAGCAGCCGACGCGGTCGACGAGGTGCTGGGTGCCGGTCGCCATGAACTTGATCAGCTGGCCGCGCTTCAACTGCCCCTCGATGACGCGGATCAGGATGACGACGCCGAGGTAGGGGTCGTACCATGAATCGACCAGCATCGCTTTCAGCGGTGCCTCGCGGTCGCCCTTGGGCGGGGGGATCTTGTCGACGATCGCCTGGAGCACTTCGTCGATGCCGATGCCCGACTTCGCGCTGGCCAGCACCGCCTCGCTCGCGTCGATCCCGATCACTTCCTCGATCTCGGCGCGGACCCGCTCGGGCTCGGCGGCGGGGAGGTCGATCTTGTTGATGACGGGCACGATCTCATGGTCGTGCTCGATCGACTGGTAGACATTCGCGAGCGTCTGCGCCTCGACCCCCTGCGCCGCGTCGACGACAAGCAGCGCGCCTTCGCACGCCGCGAGGCTGCGCGACACTTCATAGGCGAAGTCGACATGCCCCGGCGTGTCCATCAGGTTGAGCGTATAGTTCTCGCCATCCGCCGCGACCCATTCCAGGCGCACCGTCTGCGCCTTGATGGTGATCCCGCGTTCTTTCTCAATGTCCATGTTATCAAGGACTTGCGCCGACATTTCGCGCTCGGCCAGGCCCCCCGTCCGCTGGATCAGCCGGTCGGCAAGGGTCGATTTCCCATGGTCGATATGCGCAATGATCGAGAAGTTTCGGATATGCTTGAGATCGGTCATCCGCCCGCCTCTAGCGGGGCGCGGGGCGGATGTCAGTCCCACCGTTGGTCGAGCCGGGCCGCCCGCTCGTGGAGCGGCGGGATTGCGCCCTATGGACAAGGCGTTAGGGTCCGCCGCAAGTTCATCCCCGGGGAATTTCATCGATGCGTACCGCCTTCATCGCCGGCCTGTGCGCGGCGACCTGCCTGTCCGCTCCCGCGCCGGGCATGTCCGCGCCCGCAGTGCCGGTGTCGAGCCTGGTCCGCCAGGTCGCCATCCCCCACACCATGTTCCGCCTCGCCAATGGCCTCACCGTCATCGTTCATGAGGACCACAAGGCGCCGGTCGTGGCGGTCAGCACCTGGTACAATGTCGGGTCGAAGGACGAGCCCGCTGGCAAGACCGGGTTCGCCCACCTCTACGAGCATCTGATGTTCTACGGCTCGGAGAATCTCCCCGGCGACTATTTCAAATATCTCGGCCAGATCGGCGCAACCGATTCCAACGGCACGACCTCCTATGACCGCACCAACTATTTCGAGACGGTGCCGACCGGCGCGCTCGACCGCGCCTTGTTCATGGAGAGCGACCGCATGGGGCACCTGCTGCGCTCGGTCACCCAGGGCGTCCTCGATACGCAGCGCGGGGTGGTCCAGAACGAGAAGCGCCAGAACGACAGCCGCCCCGGTGGGCTCAGCCAATATGCGCTGTTCGAAAATCTGTTTCCCGCCGGCCACCCCTATCACCACACGGTGATCGGCTCGATGACCGACCTCGACGCCGCCAGCCTGGCCGACGTCAAGCAGTGGTTCGTCGACAAATACGGCCCCAACAACGCCGTCCTGGTTCTCGCGGGCGACATCTCCGCGGCCAAGGCCCGCCCGCTCGTCGAACATTATTTCGGCGATATCGCGCGCGGTCCCGTCAATCGCCCGGCGACAGCCGTCGTGCCGACGCTGGCCGCGCCCAAGGCGATTGCACTCAAGGATGCCCTCGCTTTCACGATCATTTCGCGCAACTGGGCCGTGCCGGGCCTGCTGTCGCCGCAAATGGCGGCGCTCGACGTCGGCGGGTCGATCCTTGGCGGGCTTGCCAGTTCGCGCCTCGACAAGGCGCTGGTCCGCGACGAGAAGATCGCCGTCCAGGTTAGTGCGGGCTACAACCCGCTGCAGCGTGCCGGCATCTTCTCGACCCAGGTCGTAGCCAAGCCCGGCACCGATCCGGCCATGGTCGCCGCCCGCGCCGATGCGATCATGGCCGACCTCATCGCCAAGGGGCCGACCGCCGACGAGGTCCAGCGCGCGGTGACCAGTGAAGTCGCCGGCCGCATCCGCGGGCTCGAGCAGGTCGGCGGGTTCGGCGGCAAGGCGGTCACCCTCGCCGAGGGCCAGACCTTCGCCGCCGACAGCGATTTCTACAAGCGAACGCTGGCCGCCTATGCCGCCGTCACCCCGGCTGCGGTGCGCGCTGCGATGCAGCAGTGGCTGCGCCGCCCGGCGCTGACCATCACCATCTCGCCCGGCCAGCGCGACGCCTATGCCGAAACCAAGGTCGTCGCTGCCGCGGCGCCGGTCCAGAAGGTCCGCGAGGCGCCGCCCAAGCCGACCCGGATCGCGCCGCCGATCGGCCAGCTCGCCGCGTTGCAGTGGCCGACGATCGTCCACACGACACTCGCGAACGGAATCCCGGTGACCTACGCCCAGCGCACGGCCGTGCCGCTGACGCAAATGGCGCTGGAGTTCGATGCCGGCAATGCCGCCGACGCGCCCAGCCAGCGCGGGCTGGCCGGGCTTGCGGTCGGCCTGCTCGACGAAGGCACGACGACGCTGAGCGCCCAGCAACTGGCGGAAGCGAAGGAGCGGCTCGGGGCTGAGATCGGCACGGCCAATTCGGCCGACCGCTCGACAGTCACGCTGTCGGCGCTGTCACCGAACCTGCCGGCGTCGCTCGATCTGGTTGCCGACATCGTCCAGCGTCCGGCGTTCAATCCTGGCGATATCGAGCGGGTGCGGGTCCAGGCGCTGACCGGCATCGCGCAGACGCTCAAGGATCCGACGCGGGTCGCCCAGCGCCTGCTGCCGGTCGCGCTTTACGGCGCGAACCATCCCTATGGCGGGCC
Organism: Pseudomonadota bacterium; assembly: GCA_030775565.1. Taxonomy (GTDB): domain Bacteria; phylum Pseudomonadota; class Alphaproteobacteria; order Sphingomonadales; family Sphingomonadaceae; genus Sphingomicrobium. The sequence continues at coordinate 3,627 of JALYIX010000165.1, forward strand.
GACCGGGGGCGATCCGGCGGCCATCGCCAAGTTCAGCCGCGCCGATCTCGTCGGCTTCGAACAACGCTGGCTGCGCGCCGACAAGGCGCGGCTGTTCATCGTCTCGGATCGTCCTTTGGCGGAGATCAAGCCCCAGCTCGAGGCACGCTTCGGCACTTGGGCCGCGCCCGCCGTCGCGGCGGGGATCAAGGCATTCGGCGCTGCACCGCCGCGACCGGCCGGGTCGCGCATCCTGCTGATCGACCGCCCGGGGGCGCCACAGTCGACGATCATCGGCGGGCAAGTCCTGCCGGTCGATCCGCGCGGCGACCTGGTTGCCCTCAACTCGGCCAATGACGTGCTCGGCGCCAGCGAGCAGTCACGGCTGTTCCACGACCTGCGCGACACCAAGGGCTGGTCCTACGGCGTTTATGGCGCCCCGCAGGCACTCGCCCAGTCGGTCGCCTACAGCATCGCAGCGCCCGTCCAGGCCGACCGGACCGGCGATTCGCTGATCGCGATCAACGGCGACATCGGCGATTTTCTCGGCGCCAAGGGCGTATCGGCGGACGAGCTGGAGCGGACAGTCAACAAGAGCGTCAACGAACTTCCCGGCGAGTTCGAGACCTCCGCCGCCTTGCTCCAGGCGATGATGCGTAGTGACCTGCTGGGCCGCCCCGACGATTATTATGTCGGACTTCCGGCACGCTATCGGGCGCAGACCACGGCCAGCCTCGACCGGGCGTTCCGCGCGGCGGTCGATCCCAAGGGGTTCACCTGGATCGTCGTCGGCGACGCCGCCAAGGTTCGTCCGCAGCTCGAGAAAACCGGGCTGCCGATCGAAACGGTCGAGGTGAAGTAAACTGGTGTCACCCCGGGGCTGACCGGGGATGACGCCCGACTGCGGCTCAGCGCGTCACTCGGGTGACATGCCCCATCTTGCGGCCCGGCCGCGCCTCGCCCTTGTCGTAATCATGGACATGCGCGCCCGGCTCGGCGACCAGCGCGGCCCATTGCCCGATCTCGTCGCCGATCAGATTGTCCATCGTCGCGCGACTGCCGGTCAGCGCGGTGTCGCCCAGCGGCAGCCCGCATACCGCGCGCACATGCTGTTCGAACTGCGAGGTCACCGCCCCCTCGATCGTCCAGTGCCCGCTGTTGTGAACGCGCGGGGCGATTTCGTTGACGACCGGGCCCCCGGCGGTCGCGAAAAACTCGACGGTCATGACCCCGACATGATCGAGCGCGTCGGCGAGCGCACGCGCGCTGGTGATCGCCTCATCGATCCGCGCCGCGGCGGGAAGGTTGGCCGGCACTTCGGAGCGGCGCAGGATGCCCCCCTCATGGCCGTTGCGCGGCACCTCCCAATGCGCGGTTTCGCCCGTCGCGGTGCGCGCCAGCACGACCGAGAATTCGGCGAGATAGTCGACCGCCGCCTCGGCGACCGCCGGCTGGTTGCCGATCGCATCCCACGCCTCCCGGCCACCGCCCGCCTCGCGCACCCAGGCCTGGCCCTTGCCGTCGTAACCCAGCCGCCGGCTCTTGAGCACGAGTGGCACGCCGAGCTCCGCGATCGCCGCCTCGACGTCCGCGGCCGTGTCGATCGCGCGCCACGGCGATACCCGCGCCCCGGCGGCTTCGATGAACCTCTTCTCGACCGCACGGTCCTGCGCGATCGCCAGCGACTTGGTCCCCGGCCGCAGCGTGTCGCCAAGCGCCTCGAGCGGCGTGACGGGCAAGTTCTCGAACTCGTAGGTCACGACGTCGACTTGGGCGGCGAACGCCGTCAGCGCCGCCTCGTCGTCGAACGCCCCCTTCGTAAACCTTGCCGCCACCGCGACGGCGCAACCCTCGTCGGGGGCGAAGATGTGCGCCTTGTAGCCGAGCGGCGCCGCGGCGAGCGCCAGCATGCGGCCGAGCTGGCCGCCGCCGATGATCCCGATCGTCCCGCCGCGCGCGACGCTCATTCGGGGGTCTCGCCGACGGCTTCGGTCTGGGCCGCGCGCCACGCCTCGAGCCTTGCCGCAAGCGGCGCGTCGCCCAGCGCCAGGATCGACGCCGCGAGCAGCGCCGCATTGACCGCCCCCGCCTTGCCGATGGCGAGCGTCCCGACCGGCACTCCGGCCGGCATCTGGACGATCGACAACAGGCTATCCATGCCCTTCAAGGCCTTGGATTCGACCGGGACGCCGAGCACCGGCAGCCGCGTCATCGCCGCCGCCATCCCCGGCAGGTGCGCCGCCCCACCGGCACCGGCGATGATCACGCTGAGGCCGCGATCGGCGGCGCCGTGGGCATAAGCGTAAAGCCGCTGCGGGGTGCGGTGCGCCGACACGACGCGCTGCTCGTGCGATATTCCGAGCTCGTCGAGCATCTTCGCGGCGTGGCTCATCGTATCCCAGTCGGATCGACTTCCCATGATGATCCCGACTTTGACGCTGTCCGCGGTCATGCCTGTCGCCCACTGCCCGTTGAGCGGGCGGTGTAGGCAGCGGCGGCGAGTGGCGCAATCCGGGACAGGGATGAAAGCCGCGTTTCGCGTCGTTTTGATCTGGGTTATAGGTTTGCCGCTGGACAGCAGGAACGAGGGACGTTGGTGCACGAAGTTCACAGCGGCGGAGGCGTCGAGGCCGAACTGGCCGAGTTGCGTGAGCGCATCGCGCACCTCGAGCTACGCTGTGCCGAACTCGACCGGCTGGCGCATTGCGACACTTTGATCCCCGTGCCCAACCGCCGTGGCTTCCTGCGTCAGCTCGAACTGACCATCGCCCGCTGCCAGCGCTATGGCGACCCGGCCGCCGTGCTGTTCGTCGACCTTGACGGCTTGAAGATGCTCAACGACGTCTTTGGTCATTCGGCCGGCGACGCGGCGCTGATTCATGTCGCCGCGCTGCTCGTCGGCGGCGTGCGTCAGTCGGACTGCGTCGGGCGCCTCGGCGGCGACGAGTTCGCCGTGCTGCTCGACCATGCCGACGTCGCGAGTGCGCAGGAGACGGCGGTGCGGCTGGTCGAAACCATCGCCGGCGAGGAATTTCTGGTCGACGCCAAGCCCGTCCCGCTGTCGGTCGCGATCGGCTTCACGCTGATCGAACTCAACGACACGCCCGCCGCGGTGCTCGCTCGCGCCGACGAGGCGATGTACCAGGGTAAGGCCGCCGCCTAGCGCTCGCTGAGGTAGTAGCGGTCCTTGACGGAGAAATCCTCGCCCAGCTCATAGACGATCGGCTGGCCGGTCGGAATCTCCAGTCCGACGATGTCTGCATCGGCAATGCTCGACAGATATTTCTCCAGCGCGCGAAGCGAATTGCCATGCGCCGCGACGATCACCCGCTCGCCCGCCTGCAAGGCCGGGGCGATATGATTCTCGAAATAGGGCAGCACCCGCTCGATCGTCGTCTTGAGGCTCTCGGTCCTGGGGATGTCGATCCCGTCGTAGCGGCGGTCACTGGCGACATCATAGTCGCTCCCCGCCTCGAGCTCGGGCGGGGGCACGTCGAACGACCGCCGCCAGATCCGGACCTGCTCCTCGCCGACCTTGGCGACGGTCTCGGCCTTGTTGAGCCCGGTCAGACCGCCATAATGGCGCTCGTTCAGCTCCCACGCCTTGGTTACCGGCAGCCACAGCCGTCCCATTTCTTCCAGCACCAGGTTCAGCGTCCGGATGGCGCGGGTCTGGAGCGAGGTGAAGCAGCGGTCGAAATCGATCCCCTTCTCCCTGAACAATCGACCCGCCGCGCGCGCCTCGGCAACCCCTTGCTCGGTGAGGTCGATATCCCACCAGCCGGTGAAGCGGTTCTCGAGGTTCCAGGACGACTGGCCGTGGCGCAGGAGGACGAGGGTTGGCATCCTACTTGCTCTTCCTGAGCTCGGGCAGGATCGCATGGAGCGCGTCGAGGCATGCCCCGGCGAGAAATTTCGACCGCTCGGGGCTCCACCCGTAAAGCTCGTCGGGCAGATCAAAATTATCCTTGAAGGGCATTTCGAGGGTCATCGACACGCAGCCGAAACGCTCGGCGAGCTGGGTCGTCGACATCGTCAGGTTGGCCTTCCCCGGCGGCGGGATCTCGTAGCCCTGGCGCGTCTGGAAGTCGGGGGAGACCCGCTCGAGCGCGTCGGAAAAGGTCTTGAACAACAGGCTCTGGCGCTCGGTCAAGGATGGAATCCCCTCGAACCCGGCAAGGAAATTTGCCGGGATCGCTTCGTCGCCATGAACGTCCATCGCGAACACCGGCGGCGCCGCGTCCATCGCATTGCGGACGCACAGCACTTCGGGGCTCTTCTCGGCCGACGGCGCATGCCACTCGCGGTTGAGGTTCACCCCCACGGCATTGGTCCGCAAATGCCCGCGGCGCGACCCGTCGGGGTTCATGTTGGGAACGACATGGAAGGTGCAATCGCGGCGAAGCACCCGCGCGACGGGGTCGTCGGGATCGGTCAACTTCTCCAGCGCGCCTTCCATCCACCATTCGGCCATCGTCTCGCCGGGATGCTGGCGGGCATAAAGCCACACCGTCGTGTCGCCCTCGCCGATCGTCAGACAGTCCATGTCCTGGCCGTCGAGGGTCAGCCCGAGCGAGCGATATTCGACCCCTGGCAGCGCTGCGACGGTCGATACCCGGTCATGGTGCCGCTCCATCGAATAAGGCGCGAAATAGGCCAGCCAGACAAGGTCGGTCTCGGGCGTGAAGCGGATCGTCAGCACGCCGTCGGCGAAACTCGTCCCCTCGATACGGACCCAGTCCTCGCGGTCGATCGACAGGCACGCCTTATAGTCGGGCCAGCCGTTGGGATAGGCCGACCCGCCGGCGTTGGTGATCTTCAGCGTCACTTCGCGCCCGCCGGCGCCGGCCAGGCGAAAATGGAACCACTGGTAAAAGTCGCTCAGATGATCGGTGACGATCTCGAGCGTCGCTGAATCCCCGTCGATCCCGGTCACCCGGATATTGCCCGCATCGAACGCGCTTGAAATACTGATCGTCATGATGATCCTGCAGACGGACTGAAAGGAGCGCTTGATAAGCCGCGCACGACGTCGTGAAAACCCGTCATTCGAGCCGGCGGCACCGGGCCTGCCGCGCGCGCGGATCCCAGCGTGCGACTCGCATGTTGTTGCACCGCGCCGGCGCCCGGGCCATCGCAGCTCATTCCCCCCAAGGAGACCCCATGACCGTTTCGAAAGTGCCCGTCCTCGTCACCGGTGGTGGCGGCTACATCGGCAGCCACGCCGTGCTCGCGCTGCGCGATGCCGGCTGGGACGTCGTCGTGCTCGACAACGAGAGCAACTCGACCGGGGTGCTCGTCCCCGAAGGCGTGCCTTACATCAAGGGCTCGATCGCCGACCGCCCGCTGGTCGCCGCGCTCCTCAGCGAGCATCGCATCGGCGCGATTCTCCACTTCGCCGGCTCGATCCTCGTCGCCGAATCGGTCACTGATCCGCTCAAATATTATGACAACAACACGCTCGCCAGCCACGCGCTGTTGAGCGAGGCGGTCGCCGCCGGCGTGCCCCACATCGTCTTCTCCTCGACCGCTGCCATCTATGGCGCGCCCGAGCGGCTGCCGATCGAGGAGGGCGATCCCAAGCTGCCGATCAATCCCTATGGCGCGTCCAAGTGGATGACCGAGCAGATGCTCGCCGACGCCGCCCGGGTCCACGACTTCAACTATGCCGCGCTGCGCTACTTCAACGTCGCCGGCGCCGACCCGCAGATGCGTTCAGGCCAGATCGGCAAGACCTCGACCCATATCGTCAAGATCGCGACCGAGGCGGCGCTCGGCAAGCGCCCTCATGTCGACGTCTTCGGGACCGACTATCCGACCCCCGACGGGTCGTGCATCCGCGACTATATCCATGTCTCGGACCTCGCCGCCGCGCATGTCGCCGCGCTCGAAAAACTCATCGCCGAGCCTGACCGGAACCTCCTCCTCAACTGCGGCTACGGCACGGGCCTCAGCGTGATCCAGGTGCTCGATGCGCTCGACGTCGTCGTCCAGCGCAAGGTCCCGCGCGTCATCGGCGAGCGTCGCCCGGGCGATCCGCCGCAGCTCGTCGCCGCCAACCGCGCGCTGGTCGAAACATTGGACTGGACCCCGGCACACGCCGATATTCACCAGATCATCTCCGACGCGCTCGCGTGGGAACGCAAACTCGCCGATGGATCCGTCGCTTGACCCTTCGCCTTGCCCTCCTCGCGCCGATCCTTCTCCTGCTCGGCGCGGCGCCGCCGCTGCCCGCCCCCACGCCGGCCGAACAGGTCGCGATGGCCACCGTCCGCGCGCATGTCGAATTCCTCGCCGACGACCGGCTCGAGGGTCGCGACACCGGCTCGCGCGGGCACGAGATTGCGGCGCGCTATGTCGCCAGCCAGTTCCGCCAGCTGGGGCTTGAACCCGGCGGCACCGACGGAGGCTGGTTCGTCGACGTGCCATTGCGCCGGGCGACCAACGCCGGCGCGCCACGCCTGACGTTCGTCAGCGCCGGCCGCGCAACGCCGTTGCGCTGGGGCCAGGACGCCGCCGTCCGCCCAAGCCTGACCGAACGCCACCGCGCGATCGACGCGCCACTGATCTTCGTCGGCTATGGCCTCGACGAGCCGCTGCTCGGAATGGACGATTATCGCGGCCTCGACACCCGCGGCGCGATCGTCGTCGCCTTGGCGGGCGTCCCAAGCGGCCTCCCGACGGAAATCGATGCGCATCTCGGCACGGTCAAGGCCGAAACCGCGCGCAAGCATGGCGCAGTGGGGTTGATTGAGGTCGGTGGCAGCGGTCGTCGCGCCGCCAACGTCGCGCGCGACACAACCCGCCCGGTGATGAACTGGGTCGCCCGCGATGGCTCGAGCGGGGGCAGTGGTCTGCGCGCCTCGATGACGCTTTCGCGGGAGTGGGAGGCAAAACTGTTCGACGGCGCGCCGCGGTCGCTTTCGGCGCTGCTCGGCGAGGCCAAGGCGGGCCGCCCGCGCGGCTTCTCCCTGTCAGGCCGCCTGTCTATTGCGGCCGATACCGACTGGTCCGATTTCACGAGCCCGGAAGTCGTTGCCCGTCTGCCCGGGGCGGACGCGGCGCGCGCCCATGAGCATGTCGTGCTCATGGCGCATCTCGACCATCTCGGAATCAAGTCCGACGCCAAGCAGGGCGAGGACGCAATCTATAACGGCGCCCTCGACAATGCTGCCGGCGTCGCGACGATGCTCGAGGCGGCGCGCGAGTTTGTGGCGAGCCGCCAACGCCCCGCCCGTTCGATGCTGTTCGTCGCCAACACGGGCGAGGAGAAGGGACTGCTCGGCGCCGACTATCTTGCTGCGCACCCGCCGGTCCCGGCGAGCTCGATCATCAGCGTCGTTGATCTCGACATGCCACTCCCACTCTACCAGTTCACCGATGTCATCGCATTCGGTGCCGACCATTCGACCGTCGCGCACACCGTCGCCCAGGCCGGAGCCGCGATGGGGGTTCGCGTCTCGCCCGATCCGATGCCCGCCGAATCGATTTTCACGCGCTCGGATCATTATCAGTTCGTCAAGCGCGGCGTTCCGGCAATCCTGCTCATGACCGGCTATGCCAATGGCGGCGAGGCGGTGTGGAAGCATTTCCTCGCCAAGGTCTATCATAGCCCGTCGGACGACCTCTCGCAGCCGATCTCGTGGCGCGCGCTGGCGCGCTATGGCGAGCTCAACTACCGCATCGCCCGCGAGCTTGCCGACGCGCCCGAGCGACCTCGCTGGTACGCCAACGACTATTTCGGCGACCGCTTCGCGCCGGGCCAACCGCGCACGCTACCCGATCCGCGCTGAAGCTCCCGCAAGCGTCGCCCACGGGAGCCTCTGAGCTTACTTCTTGTGCGCGAGCGAGTGCGTCTTGCGTCCAAGCTGCTGGTCGTCGGTCATGAACGCCAGCGTCGTCGGGTTGACCAGGTGCATGGTCGTGACCGACAAAACCTTGCCCTTGAGCGTATCGGTTTCGACCCAGGTCGTCGCCGACGTCTTGCGCACCGCCGCCATCGTGCCCGCATTGTCGCCCTTGATGAGCACCGCCGGTCCGCCGATCTTGGCGTCGAAGCTTTCGCCGGTCGGCGCCGACATGTGCAGCATGCCTCCCTCTTCGCGCAGGGTCGCGGTCAGCACGGCGGCGTCCGCCTTCGCAAGCTTGCCCGGCCGCCACGATCCCGAAATGAGGTGCGCGCCCTTGGGCCCCGGGGCGAGACGCACGTCGTCGGCCTCGCTGTTGGTCACCACGCCGTTCGACGCGACGTTGCGGCGGGTCCAGTGGATCGACTTGCCGTCGGCCGAGACGACCGCCGTGTTGGTGCCCACACTCTTCCCGTGGAAGCGGTTCTCGAACAGCACGGTGTGTGCATCAACCACCTTGACCGAATGTTCGTCGGAGTAGGGATCACCCTTGAAGGCGTGCATCTTGCCGTCCGCGGCGACGTCGTAGACGGGTACGCAGGTCTTGCAGTGATAGACCCCATGATCGAGCAGGCGGACGCGCGGCTTGATCGTCATCTGCAGGCTCTTGAGGTCGGTGACCCAGGTCCCGTCGATGGGCGCGGCGAGCGCCGGTGTCGCGAGCAGGCTGGCGGTGATGAGTGCAATCGTCTTGCGCATGATCGATTTCCCCTTGCATGCGGCCGAGTGCCCCTCGCCGCTGGCGGGAAGCTGCTTTCTTAACCCAGTTGAGTCAATGGACTCCTCCCCGCAACCTTGACGCTGGCGCCTCCGCCGACTAGGGGGACCACCGGTTTCGACCACTTTCACGACCATCCGATCATTTAGCAGGCGTTCCCGGCCATGAAGATTCGCAATTCCCTGAAGTCGCTCAAGTCGCGCCACCGCGATTGCCGGGTGATTCGCCGCCGCGGCCGCACCTATGTGATCAACAAGACCAACCGCCGGTTCAAGGCGCGTCAGGGCTGAGCCCCCGAGGTCGCTGACATCGGCGGCCCCCTTTCCTCGACCTTTCGAATCGCCCGGTCGCTCACCAGCGCGACCGGGCGTTCGGTCGTCTGGACGCGGCTCTGGCATGGCCGCCGGCTCCACCAGACCGCGACCACCACCGCGCCTGATCGCTACCCCGGACTGTTCGCCGCGGTTGCCGAGCGGATGCCGCCTGACGCGCGCATCCTGTCGTTCGGCTGCTCAAGCGCGACGTCATCGGTTGCGAGGAACTCGAGAAATTCGCCGTCCTGTCGCGTTTTCCGAACGGCTCGTCTTCATCGACGGTTCAACCTTAACGATGTAAGAGGGCGCCTGAGGAGAAGTTCGATGACCAATGCATTGCTGGTGAAGGCGGGCCTGGCCGCGGCGCTCGCATTGTTCGTGGCGGGTTCGGCCGGCGCGATGGTCCAGGCGGGCACTGC
>JALYIX010000166.1 GCA_030775565.1 Pseudomonadota bacterium
CGGTGATTGGCACCTGGCGATCCGACAGCGAGAATTTCGCGCTGTTCTGGGCAATTTCGCCGATCGTCGCGATGCGGATCGTCTGACTGAGGGCCGAGGTCGTAACGCCGAGGTCGGCGGCAAGATCGAAATGCGGCTTGATGCTGATTTCCGGTCGCACCTGCTCACCCATGACCCGGGGCGCGCGGATCAGCTTGATCTTCTGCATCTCGGCATTGATCTTCTCCGCAGTGGTGGCCAGCGCCTCGGGGTCCTCGGAACCCAGGAACAGCATGATGTCGCGCCCGCCGCCGCCCGGGCCGCCCGAATTCTTCGCCAGCACGGTCACCTGCGCATCGGCAATCTGCGCCAGCTGCGGGGCGACCGCGCGCTCGAATTCAGAGCTCGTCTTCTTGCGGTCCTTCTTGAGGACGATGTTGAGATAGCCCGAGCCGACATAGATGCGCTCGAACACCCGCTCGACATCGGGGTCCTTGCCGATGATCGATGCGGCGCGGTCGGCCGCGGCTTCGGTCTGGGCGAGCGTCGCCCCCGGCGCGAGCCGGATGTTGACGTTGGAGAAGCTGTCATTGGTCTCCGGCTGGAAGGTCATCGGCAGCGTCGCCAGGGCGGCGACGGTCAACGCCAGCGCGACAAAGCTCACGCCGACCATCCACCAGCGATGATCGGTCTTCAGCGTCTGCAGCCAGCCGCGCTGGCGATCGCCAGTCGCATGCGGCTCCCTGCCGGTAATCAGGGTCCAGCGCAGCACCGCCAGATAGCGCCCCATCATCCGTCCCGAGGCATGTTCCTGAGTACCATGCGACTTGAGGAAGTAAGCCGCGATCAGCGGGGTGATCATGCGCGCGACGAGCAGGCTCATCAGCACCGAGATAACGACCGGATAGCCGAAGCTGCGGAAGAACTGGCCGGCGATCCCGGGCATCAGCGCGACGGGCAGGAACACGCCGACGATCGACATGGTCGTGGCGAGGACGGCCAGTCCGATCTCGTCGGCGGCGTCCATCGCCGCCTGATAGGCGCTTTTGCCCATGCGCATGTGTCGAACGATATTCTCGATTTCGACGATCGCGTCGTCGACGAGCACCCCCGCGACAAGGCTCAGCGCGAGCAGCGACATGAAGTTGAGGCTCAGCCCCATCAAGCTCATGAACCAGAAGGCCGGGATTGCGGAAAGCGGGATGGCAAGCGCGGAAATGGCGGTTGCCCGGCCATCGCGCAGGAACAGGTAGACGACGATGACCGCCAGGATCGCGCCTTCGACCAGCGCCTCCATCGACGACTTATACTGCGACTTCGTATAGTCGACGGTGTTGGAGATCTCGCTGAAGTGAATCTTGGGATTCTCCTTCTCGATCTTGCGCATCTCGTCCCATGCGGCGTTGTAGACGGTGAGGTCGGACGTCCCCTTGGCGCGGGTGATGTTGAAGCTGACCACCTGCTGGCCGTGCAGCTTGGCGAGCGTGCGCTGCTCCTGAAAACTGTCCTCGACCCGTGCGATATCGGCGAGGCGCACCGTCCGCCCGCCACCGACCGCGATTTGCGTCTGTGACAGGTCATACGCCGTCTTGGCATTGCCGATCACCCGAACAGATTGCTCGGAGCCGGCGATTTCGGCGCGCCCGCCGGTGGCATTGGTGTTGACCTGGCGAAGCTGCGCATTGACCTGCGCCGCGGTGATGCCCTGCGACTGGAGCGCTAGCGGATCGAGCGTCACGCGGATCTGGCGATCGACCCCGCCTTCGCGATCGACCGAGGCGACGCCGGCGATCCCACGGAGCCGCCGCGCGACCTGGTTGTCGACGTACCAACTGAGTTCCTCGAGGCCCATGTCGCTGGTCTCGGCCGCGACGAAGGTGATCGGGTCGCCGGCAATGTCGATTCGCTGGACCTGCGGCTCGAGAATGCCGTCGGGCAGATCGCCGCGGATCTGGGAGACCGCATCGCGGACGTCGTTGATGGCGCGGTCGATCGGCGTGCCGATCTTGAACTGCACCATCGTCTGGCTGTTGCCTTCACGCACCGTGCTGTCGATCTCGTCGACGCCCGTCACCCCGCGCACCGCAGCTTCGACCTTCTGGGTGACCTGCGTTTCCATTTCGCTCGGCGCAGCGCCGGGCTGGGAGATGATCACGAAGCCCGCGGGAAAGTCGATGTCGGGCTTGTTGTTGATGCTCATCGAATGGAAGGCCAGCAGTCCAGCCAGCATCAGCCCGATGAACAGCACGATCGGCGGCACCGGATTCTTGATGCACCATGACGAGATATTGCGGAAACTCATGACGATCTTGGCCTTTGCGCCGAGGCGTGGTGACTAGCGAGCGACGGGGTTCGCCGCGCGGACCGGGATGACCTTGCGTCCCGGGCTGAGGAACGGCCCGGCCGACAGGACAACGGCTTCGCGACCGGACAGGCCTTCGGCGATGACGACCCCGGAAGGTCCGACCTCGCCGATCTTGATGGCGCGCCGCTCGGCGAGTTTATGGTCGTTGATGACGTACACATAATTGCCGTCGGAATCGCTCAACACGGCGCTTTGCGGAAGCATCGGCGCGACGGTCTGACCGGCGGTGATCTTCGCCTCGGCGAACCCGCCGGGGCGAACCGTCGGCGCGTAAGGGATGGCGATCCGGACATCGCCCTGGCGCGACTGTGGGTCGATCACCGGCGCGACTTGCCACACCGAGCCCGCGATCGAGCGATCGAGGCCGAGCGGGGTCACCGTCGCGGCCATGCCGACTCGCACCGCGGCAAGGTCCTGCTGCGACAGCGCCGCGCGCATTTCCATTTCGCCGCCCAGCGCCAGTCGGAAGAGGGCGCCAGAGCCCGGGCTGACGATCTGCCCGACTTCGACGTTGCGCGACAGGATGAGGCCGGCGGTGGGCGCGCGGATGTCGAGCTGGCCGATCTGCGCGCGGGTCGCTCCAAGCTGCGCCTGGGCGACGCGGACCTGGGCAATCGCCGCATCCCGCGCGGCGCGCTTGGCGTCGAGGTCGGCCTTCGACACGAAGCCGCCCGCGACCAGTCCCTGGGCGCGTTCGAGATTCGACTGCGCCAGCGACGCGTTGGCCTGCGCCGCCGAGACTTGCGCGGCGAGTTGGGCGGCCTGCTGGGCCTGGACCGAGCGATCGACGATGGCGAGGGTCTGGCCGGCCCGAACCCAGCTGCCGGCATCGACCAGGACGCGGACCACGCGGCCACCCTGTCCGGCAACCCCGACCGGCTGGTCGCGACGAGCAGCAATCGCCCCCGAGGCGGTGATCGCCCGCGCAACGGAACTCTGGCCGGGGACGACGACCGTCACGGTCGGCACCTGGCCACCGCGACCGCCTGCCGCGCTTGAGGCGCCCGCCGCCGGTGCGTCGTCGCGCTTGCCGCGGTTCATCATCATCGCCAACGCAATCGCAAGCGCCACCAGGCCGACGACGACGACTCCGATCAGAACCGCCCGCCGGCGACCCGAACGGTCGACCACGATCAGCGTGTCGGAGGCTTCGAAACTGGTCTCGCGATTCATGTTCGCCATTCTCTCGTTCACCTGGGCCGCAGCGGCGGCAGCCTCAGACTGTATTAGCCAAATAAGTCAGTAGCGGCAACTGGACTTCGCTGCTCGGTCCGACGGAAGGTATTTTCGACCAACGGCCGGACTGGTAGCACGAACCGGCGGTTGCGCGCCGCGCCGGGGCGGGTACAACCCGCTGCGAGGGAGAACGAACATGCTCGATGGGCACAGTTGGCTTGGCTGGATCATCATTGGCGGCTTCGCCGGCGCCATCGCCAAAGCGCTGATGCCGGGGCGTGATCCGGGCGGGTGCATCGTCACGATCCTGCTCGGCATCGCCGGCGCGCTCGTCGCGGGCTACCTTGGCCAGGCGCTGCATATTTATCGGTCGGGCGCGCCCGTCGGGTTCATTGCCGCAATCGTCGGGTCGTTCATCATCCTGTTCGTCTATCGACTGGTCGCCGGTCGCCGACGTTTTTAATCACAGCCCCGAAACGTTCACGCGCCAGCCATTGCCCAATCCCCAGCATATCGGGATGATCGATCCGTCGGGAGAATGGGCATGAAATGGATTTTGAGCGCGTTACTCGCAGGCGCGGCCCTGTCGCCGATGGCCGCGGCTGCGCAGGGCACCACGACGCTCGCCCAGCCGCTGAGCGGCACGCGCCTCGACATCAGCGCGACCGGCGAGGCGACTCGTGTCCCCGACCTTGCGGTGATCTCGTCGGGCGTGACGGCTCAGGCGGCAACCGCGACCGAGGCGCTTTCCCAGACTGCGGTTCGGATGGAACGGGTGCGGGCGGCCTTGAAGCGCGCCGGGGTCGCCGACCGCGACATCCAGACCGCGTCGATCAGCCTCCAGCCGCAATATAAATATGTCGAGAACCAGGCGCCGATGCTGACCGGCTACCAGGCGTCGAACCAGCTCAGCGTGCGCTATCGCGACATTCGCAATTCGGGGCGGATCCTGGACGCGCTCGTCGCCGAGGGCGCGAACCAGATTAACGGTCCCAACCTGACGATCGACAAACCGCAGGCGGCGCTGGACGAGGCGCGGGCGAACGCGGTCGCGACGGGCCGCGCCCGTGCCGATCTCTATGCGAAGTCGCTGGGCATGCGCGTGGTGCGCGTCATCTCGGTGAGCGAAAGTGGTGGCTATGCCTCCCCGCCGCCGCCCGCACCAATGATGATCCGGGCGCAGATGGCCGAGGCCAAGACCTCGATCGATCCCGGCGAGCAGCAGCTGCAAGTGACCGTCGCGATGAGCTTCGAGCTTCAGTAGCACCCACGAAAAAGGGCCGCGCGGTCACCCGCGCGGCCCCCATTTCACATTCCTGCCGGTTAGCGGACCGAGCCGCGACGAACCAGATTAACGATCGCCAGCAGGACGATGGCGCCCAGCAGCGAGTAGAGGAACGTCTGTACGGTAATGCCATTGTTCAGCGACGCAGCGCCCCCGAAGATAAACCCGGCAATGGCGGCGCCGACGATGCCGACGATGACGTTAAGCACGATGCCCTGCTGGCCATCGGTGCGCATGATCATGCTGGCAAGCCAGCCGCAAATGCCACCGACAATCAGCCAGATCAGAATACCCATGAGAAGTTCCCTCCTGTTACGACCGTCCGCTAGGACGACCTTCCGGCATCAAGACGCGTGATGCCCGCATCTTGTTCCGCATGAGCAACGCTCTGTCTAGTGTCGGTATCGAAACGATTGGAAACAAGCCAAATCCGCTCGCGCGTCAGTAGCGTTGCTGGCGCTCATATTGCTCGCGATAATGCTTGATGCGGGTCACGCGCAGGCCCGGCATCCCGCTGCGATCGACCGCGCGCTGCCAACTGGTGAACTCCTCGAGGCTGAGCGTGTAGCGCTGGCACGCCTCGTCGACGGTCAGCAACCCGCCGGCAACCGCGGCGACCACCTCGGCCTTGCGGCGAACGACCCAGCGCGTCGTGCCACGCGGCGGCAGCGAATCGAGCGTCAGCGGTTCGCCGAGCGGTCCGATGACTTGCGCCGGACGGATTTTCTGATTCTCTAGCATGGGCTTCCTTCGTCCTGCTGCTCGCTTGTTCTTGGCACCTGAATTAATCCGCCCCCTTTGAAGATATTCGTAAGGCCGCTGGTAAACGGGGCGGTCATCCTTCCTTATCCTCGCTTAACCCTGCTTGCTGGCCTTCCGCCCCCTGGCCGTCGCGCCGCGCTTCTCCGGCGAACGCCCCGCCAAGCAAGTGCCCGGCATCGCGCCAACCGTCGCTCGCGGACAGGTAGCAGGCGACGGCCGCCTGCCGCTGCCGCTCCGGAAGCGCCGCATCGGCCAGCAACCGAAGCAGCTCCGGAAGCGGGATCGGACCGTTCCCGGCCGCCTGAAACTCACCCTCGTAACGCGACAAACCGACGTCCCCGGATCGTGATCGACTGCCGCTTGGCTAGACCAACAGGGTGAACATCGGGTAAAGGCGCGGTCGCAATGTCTCCCCACCCCATGATCGATTTCGGCCTCGCGCGAGCGCCGGACCAGGCACGCATCGTCGTTGCCATGTCGGGCGGAGTCGACTCATCGGTCGTCGCTGCGCTTGCCGCCCGGACCGGGGCGGAAGTGATCGGCGTCACCCTCCAGCTGTACGATCATGGCGAAGCAGTGAAGCGGACGGGGTCATGCTGTGCAGGCCAGGACATCTATGACGCGAAGACCGTCTGCGACCGGCTCGGCATTGCACATTACGTGCTCGACTATGAGAGCCGCTTCCGCGCCGGCGTGATCGACCGCTTCGCCGATGAATATGCCAGGGGGCGAACGCCGGTGCCCTGCTCGCTGTGCAACCAGGGCGTCAAGTTCACCGATCTCATCGCCTTCGCCCGCGAACTCGGCGCCGACTGCCTCGCCACCGGTCATTATGTGCGGCGGGTGGCCGGCGACGACGGCCGTCCGCAATTGTGGAAGGGCCGCGATCCGGCACGCGACCAGAGCTATTTCCTTTATGGCACGACCGCGCAGCAGCTCGCCTTCCTGCGCTTTCCGCTCGGTGGCCTGCCCAAGGCGGAGGTTCGCCGACTCGCGGTCGAGGCCGGCCTCGCGGTTGCGGCCAAGCCCGACAGCCAGGACATCTGCTTCGTCCCGGATGGCGACTATGCCGGGCTGGTCAAGCGGCTTCGTCCCGAGACCGCCGCCCCGGGCGAGATCGTCGATCTTTCGGGCCGCACGCTTGGCCATCATGCGGGGGTCGTTCATTACACCGTGGGACAGCGCCGCGGGATCGACATCGGCGGTCAGCCCGAACCGCTCTACGTCGTGCGAATCGAACCCGACCAGCAGCGCCTTATCGTCGGGCCGCGCCGGGCGCTTGCAGTGGCCGCGGCGCGGGTCGAAGCGCTCAACTGGATCGGCGAGGCGGCAGATCGGGTCAGCGCCAAGGTCCGCTCGCTCGCCCCACCGGTGGCAGCGAAGTGGGCGGACGGGTGGTTGCACTTCGACCTGCCCCAGTTCGGCGTGGCGCCGGGCCAGTCGGCGGTGTTCTACGACGGCGAACACGTGCTTGGCGGAGGCACGATCGCGGAGACGATCGGGGTCACTATTGCGGCAGCTGCTTAACCTTTACTCGCTCGTTATAGTCCCGAAAATCAGCCGAAAATTAACTGGTTACCGAAGAATTCAACGCGTCCCGCTGCGACTCTATTAACCTTCAACGGCGATCTTCGCTGGGCCATGGAGGGCAGACGCATGACTCACTTCCTTCGCCTGTTGCGTGACCAGCGCGGTGCCAATGCCATTGAATATGCGCTCGTCGCCGGGCTGATCTCGATCGCCGCGGTCGCCGCCTTTCAAAATCTCGGCAGCGGCATTACCAACATGTACGAGAATGTTTCGAACAAGCTTGGCTGACCTGCATGAACCCTTATTACCTGGTCGACGTCTTCGGGACCGGGCCGTTCTCGGGCAATCCGCTGCCGGTGATCGTCGGCGCTGACGGAGTGCCCGCCGCCGAGATGCAGCGGATCACGCGCTGGTTCGGCTATTCCGAGACCGCCTTCCTGGAAACCCCGACCGACGGCGCCGCCGACTATCGCGTGCGGATCTTCACCCTCGACCGCGAATTGCCGTTCGCCGGGCACCCGACGCTCGGGGCGTGTCATGCCTGGCTGGCGCACGGCGGGCAGCCGCGCGCGGGCGCTTCGGTCGTCCAGCAATGCGGTGCGGGCCTGATCGAACTGCGCCGGTCGAGCGACGGCCTCGCCTTCGCCGCACCGCCGCTCACCAGGTCGGGCGCGGTCGACGAGGAGACGCTCGCCGAAATCGTCCAGTTTCTCGGGATCGAGGCAAGCGCGATCGTGGAGTCGCAGTGGGTCGACAACGGCCCCGGCTGGGTCGCCGTCTTGCTCCCGTCGGCAGCCGACGTGCTGGCGATTACCCCCCCGGCCCAGTGGCCGCGACGGATCGAGCTTGGCGTCATCGGCCCCCATTCCGGCGCGAATGACGCGGCCTATGAAGTTCGCTCCTTCTTCAGCGACCAGCGCGGCGCGATCATCGAGGACCCGATCACCGGCAGCCTCAACGCCAGCCTTGCCCAGTGGCTCACCGCGAGCGGTCGCTTCACCGCGCCTTATCGTGCGCGCCAGGGCACCGCGCTCGGCCGCGACGGCCTGGTCCACGTCACGCGCGACGAGCGCGGCCAGATATGGGTCGGCGGACGCACGACGACGATTGCTTCGGGCGAGATCACCCTCGCCTAGCGACTGTTCCGGCTGAACTGGATCCGCTCGGCAAGCGGAAAAACGGTCTCTAGCTCGTCTCGGTCAGGTGCGACGGAAGCATCGTCTCGCGGTCGGTATGCCCCTCGGGATCGAGGTGGATGAGGATCACGGTATTGGGAAACCGCTCCTGAAGTGCCTCCTCGATCGGGTCGATCCGGTCATGCGCCTCGCGCACCGTCCATTCGCCGGGCACCCACAGATGGAACTGGACGAAGCGGTGGGTACCACTGCTGCGCGTGCGCAGGTCGTGCAGACCGCCAAGGTCGGGGTAGCCGGCCGCGGCAGCGAGAAAGGCGGCGCGCTCCTCGTCCGGCCACTCTCGATCCATCAGCTGGGACAGGGCATGGCCCGACGACTGGTAGGCGCCCCACGCCAGCCACGCCGCGAGCACAAGCCCGAACGCCGCGTCGGCGCCGCGCACGTGGAGAAACTGGTCGAGCACCAGCGCGACGATGACCGTGCCATTCAGCAGCATGTCGGACTGGTAATGGAGCTTGTCGGTGGCGATCGCGACCGACCCGGTGCTGCGCACCACGCGTCCCTGGTACAGCGTCAGCGCGAGGGTCAGGGCGATGGCGACGAGCGAGACGCCGATGCCGAGTTCGGCATTCGACGTCGCAGCGCCGTGCTGCAGCCGGTCGATCGAGCGGACGGTGATGGCGATTGCCGAGCCGAGAATGATGAACACTTGCGCTAGCGCGACCAGCGCCTCGGCCTTGCCATGGCCGAAGCGGTGGTCGCTGTCGGCGCGCTGCGCCGCGACGCGGACGCCGAACAAGGTGACGAGACTGGCGATCAGGTCGAGCCCGGTATCAGCGAGACTGCCGAGCATCGCCATCGACCCGGTCGCCATCACCGCCCAGCTTTTGAGGACCAGCAGCACCAGCGCCGACGAGACGCTGGCCAGCGCGGCCCGGGTCGACAGCGCCGAGCGATCGTCGTGTGCAAGGTGCGAATGGCCGGGCGCGCTCACGGGTAGAGCAGCCCCTCGCGCCAGCCGTCGCCGTCGCGCGTGAAGTAGCGCCGCTCGTGCAGGCGATGCGCGCGGTCGTTCCAGAATTCGATTGCGCGCGGGGTAACGCGGAAACCCGACCAGCGCGGTGGCCGGGGGACGTCCACGCCCTCGAAACGCCGCTCGACGTCGGCAAGGCGGGCTTCGAAGGTGGCGCGTGCGTCGAGCGGACGCGACTGGTCGCTGGCCCATGCGCCAAGCTTCGATGCTCGCCCGCGCGAGGCGAAATAGGCGTCCGCCTCTTCTTCTCCGACCGCGCTCACCGGCCCTTCGATGCGCACCTGGCGCCGCTGCGACTTCCAGTGAAAGAGGAGCGCGGCGTTGGGGTTCGCGGCCAGCTCGCCGCCCTTCCTGCTGTCGAGGTTGGTGTAGAAGACGAAGCCGGCGGGCCCGTGGCCCTTGAGCAGGACCATGCGCACCGACGGGCGACCGCTCGCGTCGACCGTGGCCAGGGCCATCGCTTCTGGGTCGTTGGGTTCGGAACCCTTCGCCTCGGTGAACCAGGCATCGAACAGCGCAAAGGGATCGTCGGTCATGGCGCGGCTTTAGTCCCCTGCCCTACGGCGCCGCAACATGCTTGTCGGCGCGGCCGCTCAAACCCATTTTGCAGTGACTGTCTTATCCGCCTAAGGAACCGCATGGACCTATATCAACGCCTGGGGATCAAGCGCGGCGCGACCGACGCGGAGATCAAGAAGGCCTATCGCAGCCTGGCGAAACAGCTTCACCCCGACCGCAACAAGGACAATCCCAAGGCCAACGAGCGATTTTCCGCGGTAACGCAGGCCTATGACCTGTTATCCGACAAGGACAAGCGCGCGCGCTACGATCGCGGCGAGATCGACGAAGAGGGCAATCCGAAGTCGCCCTTTGGTGGCGGAGGGTTTGGCGGTGGTGGTGCGCGACCGGGCGGCAGTCCGTTCGGCGGCAGTCCGCCTCCCGGCGGCGGTTTCGACGAGGCGCAGGCGGCCGATCTTTCCGACCTCTTCGAGGGACTGTTCGGCGG
>JALYIX010000167.1 GCA_030775565.1 Pseudomonadota bacterium
CCCGCGCGCTGTTGCAGTCCATCTCGCCCAACGACTTGTCGAACGCGACCTTCCCGTTCGCCACATCGCAGGAAATCGAACTCGGCTACGCCATCGTGCGCGCGTCGCGGGTCACCTACGTCGGAGAACTCGGCTGGGAGCTCTATGTCCCCACCGAATTCATGACCGGCGTCTATGACGAGATCGTCGCGGCGGGTGCTGCCTTCGGCCTCAGGCATTGCGGTTATCACGCGCTGAATGCACTGCGCATGGAGAAGGGCTATCGCCACTGGGGCCACGACGTCACGGACGAGGATTCACCACTTGAGGCGGGCCTCGGCTTTGCGGTGAAGATGGACAAGGCCGGGGGTTTCATCGGCCGCGAGGCGCTTCTCGCACAAAAAACGAACGGCCTGCGCCAGCGCCTGGTCCAGTTCCTGCTCAAATCGCCTGAGCCGATGCTATACCATAACGAGCCGATCTGGCAGGGCGATCGCATTGCGGGCTACATCCGCTCGGGCATGTATGGGCACACGCTCGGCGCGGCGTGCGGGCTTGGCTATGTGACCGCCGCTGACGACGGCGTCGTCGGGCCGATCGACGCGGATGGTTACGAGATCGAGATCGCCGGGGTGCGTTACCCCGTCACGGCCTCGCTCAAGCCCCTCTACGATCCCGCCGGCGCCCGGATAAAAATCTAGTCTCAAAGGCTGATGAAAATGACCTCGACCAGTCTCGATACCATGCGCCGCCTCGCCGAGAATACGCGCACGGGCTATAGTTTCGATCGTGAATTCTACACCAGCGACGCGGTGTTCCAGGCGGACATGGAGCATGTTGTCAGCCGCAAATGGCTGATGGCCGGCCATGTCGCCCAAATCCCGAACAAGGGCGACTTTTTCCTGTTCCGCGTCGGCGCCGAGCAGATCATCGTCATCCGCGAAAACGAGCACAGCGTCCGCGCGTTCTTCAACGTGTGCCGGCATCGCGGATCGATCCTCTGCTCGACGGATAGCGGCAATGCGCGCAAGCTCGTCTGCCCCTATCACGCCTGGACCTATGGACTGGATGGCGCGCTGCAGGCGGCGCGCCTGATGCCGGCCGATTTCGTCAAGGCCGACAATGGCCTGTTCGCCTGCCATGTCCGGCAGTTTCACGGGCTGATTTTCGTCAACATGAGCGTCGACGAGCCCGAGGATTTCGAGGCGACCTTCGGCGACATGGACGCCATCCTGGATTACCACGGTTTCGACCAGGCGCGCGTTGCGCATATCGGCCGATACCCGACCACCGCCAACTGGAAGCTGGTCGTCGAGAATTTCTTCGAATGCTATCATTGCGTACCCTCGCATCCCGAATTCTGCTCGATGCACGCCGCCGAAAGCTTGGTTGCGGTTGGTGCCGGGCCAAGTTCGGGACCGGTGGAAGCGATCGCCTCGTTCACGCCCAAGCTGAAGGCATGGGAAGCGTCGGCTGCGGCGGTCGGGCGCCCGGTCGGGAACATCGACGAGCCGCCGACGAGCAGTCATCTGCGGCTGCTGATGCAGCGGATGAACAAGGAAGGCGGTCGGTCGGAGACGCAGGACGGGTCGCCGCCCGCACCGCTGATGGGCAAGCGGAGCAAGCCTGACGGCGGGCGCATGCACCTCAGTTTCAGCCCATTCAGCCAGATCATCGCCGACGACCATTTCGCCGTGCTGATCTGCTTCACGCCGCGGGCGGCGATGCAGTCGGACGTCGAGATGATCTGGCTGGTCGATGGCAAGGCAAGCGCCGACGAGGTCGACGTCGAAAAGATGATCTGGGGCTGGGACCGCACCACGCTCCAGGACAAAAAGATCACCGAGGACAATCAGGCAGGGATCATGTCCTCGCGCTATCGGCCCGGTCGCTATTCCGAACAGGAAGGCAGCGTCGTCAACTTCCAGAAATGGTATCTCAACCAGTTCGGCCTGGCGCGGGCAGATTGAGCGCGCCAACGCCTGTCCCCGAGCATATGCGAGCCGTGCTGCTGACGGGCAACGGGGGGTATGACAAGCTGTCCTATCGCGAGGACGTGCCGGTCCCGCGACCCGGCCGCGGCGAGGTCCTCATCCGGGTCGCTGCCGCCGGGGTCAACAACACCGACATCAACACCCGAACGGCCTGGTATTCGAAGAGCGTCACTGCAGCGAGTGGCGCAGGTGGATCGCAAGGCTTCGCCGAGGCGAGCGTCCAGGACAACGGCTGGACGGGCGCCGTGCCCGACTTCCCCCGGATTCAGGGCGCCGACGCTTGCGGGTGGATCGTGGCCGTCGGCGAGGGCGTATCGCAAGACCGCATCGGGTCCCGGGTGCTGGTCGAACCCGTCTTCCGCGCGGAGGGCGCACCACTGGATAGCGCCGTCTATTTCGGATCCGAGCAGGACGGCGCCTTCGCCGAATTTGCGGTTGCGCCTTCGCGGCACGCGCATCGCATCGATTGCGCGTGGAGCGATGCCGAACTGGCCTCGATCCCCTGCGCTTATTCGGCGGCGGAGAACATGCTCACTCGGGCGGGCCTGGCGAAGGGTGAAACCGTGCTGATCGCGGGGGCATCTGGCGGGGTCGGGAGCGCCGCCTTGCAGCTTGCGAAACGTCGCGGAGCGCGGGTCATCGCGGTCGTCGGCGCCGACAAGGCGGATGCGATCCGCTCGATCGGGGCGGACCAGACAATCGATCGCGACGCCAGCCTGCTCGACGTCCTCCCTCAAGAAAGCGTGGACGTCGTCATCGACGTCGTCGGCGGGCAGTTCGACTCGCTGCTGCAATTGCTCAGGCGCGGGGGGCGCTATGCGGTCGCCGGCGCGATTGCCGGGCCGATCGTTTCGCTGGATCTGCGCACGCTGTATCTGAAGGATCTACGACTGCTGGGCTGCACCGTGATCGAGCCGAGCGTGTTCCCGAGCCTGGTCAACTACATCGAGCGAGGGGAGATCAAGCCATTGGTCGCGGCGACCTACCCGCTCGCCGAGATCGTCATGGCGCAATCGGCGTTCCTGAAGAAAACCCACATCGGGAAGATCGTACTTCTTCTCGACTGATGCCCTTGAGGCACGGGCCTAGTCGCGGAAGACGACCGTGCGCGTGCCATTGAGGAGTACGCGCCCGCTCAAGTGAAGCGCAACGGCGCGCGAGAGGACGCGCCGCTCGATGTCGCGGCCCTTTGCGACCAGCGCATCGGGCGTATCGGCATGACTGATCCGTTCGACATCCTGTTCGATGATCGGCCCTTCGTCGAGTTCGCCGGTGACATAATGCGCTGTTGCCCCGATCAGCTTGACCCCGCGCTCATGCGCCTGATGATAAGGTTTGGCGCCCTTGAAGCCGGGCAGGAAGCTGTGGTGGATGTTGATGCACCGTCCGGCAAAGCTCGCCGCGAGCTCGTCGGAGAGGACCTGCATGTAGCGCGCCAGGATGACCAGTTCGGCGCCGGTGTCGCGGAACAGGCGGGCAAGCTCGGCCTCCTGCGCCGGCTTGGTGGCGGCGGTCACCGGCAGGTAATGAAAGGGAATCTCGCGCAGGTCGAACTGATCGAACGCTTCGGCCGGATGATTGGAGACGATCCCGGCGATCTCCATGTCGAGTTCGCCGATCCGAACCCGATAGACCAGGTCGACCAGGCAGTGATCGAACTTCGACACGAGGATCAGCACCTTGGGCCGCTCATCGACCGGCACGAGCCGGACGTTCATTCCATATTGCTGGCGCAGCGCGTCCAGTCCGGTTTCGAGCGCTGCAACGCCCTTTTCCGCCGCGAGGGCAAAGGTGATGCGCATGAAAAAGCGGTTGCGGTCCGGGTCGTGATACTGACTCGACTCGAGGATGTTCGCGCCCGACTGGAACAAGTGGCTCGAAGCCGCGGCCACAATGCCGGGCCGGTCTTCGCAGGACAGGGTCAGGACATAGTTTCGCTGCGGCATCAATCTTCCTTTTCATGAAACGGGGCAGAGCCGGGATCGCCGAGGACGAGCCTCAAGCTGTCATCGATGGTGATGCACGTCGCATCTGCGGCTCTTGACCAATGCTCGACCAGTGCGGGTGCGAAACTCGCATTGAAATAGACGTCGCAGCGCTCGGGTCCAGTGACGCTGATGCGCACGGCAATGTGATGGATCATGGTGGACACGGTGTCACCCGTCGCAAATGCCGGGTCTTCCGCGTCGAACAAGCCGGCGATCATCAACAGCGAGCGCCAGCCTGGCCCACAGATGGTTGCCCGAACCAGACCGCCACCGATCGGCGCCAGCGCGCCATGATCGGCGATGCCGGCGGCCAGGCTTTCGACCTGTTCGCCGCCGCCGATCAGCCACCAGCGTTGCGGCTCGACCTGGAGGCGGGGAAGGCCAGCGCACAATGTGTCAACGTCGCCCGACCAGAGGTCGAGCAGGGTGACGTCGCCGGCCGGCGCAATCCTGATCTGGACGGGCGCGTCAATCACGATAGCGGGCCCCGTCGGGATCGTGGAACATCGGCTCGGTGACCGTCACGCTTACCTTCCGCCCGCGCGTTGGAGACGAAGCGAGGATCGTCTCGCCGAGCCGGCTGCGGCCCCCGGCGAGGAGCGCGAGCGCAATTCCCCCCTGCCCCAGCACACGCGAGGTGGCCGATGTGACGTGACCTTCGACCGGTGCTCCGTCGCCGACGACGAGCATGGCGCCCTCGGGGATCGCCTCAGCCGCCTCGAGGCCAACGAGCTGCATCCGGCCGGGCGCCGAGAGCGCGGCAAGCGACAGCGCCTGGCCGCCGACGAAGCCCCCTGCCTTGCGAAGCATCTTGCTCATGCCGAGGACTTCCGCCGTGGTTCGCCCCTCGGCCTCCGCGCCGATGACGAAATGGCCCTTCTCGATCCGCAGCCAGTCGAGCGCTTCCAGTCCGTAAGGGTAGCCGCCATGCGCGCGCACGGCCGTTTCCAGCGCGTCCCATACCGGGCCCGCAGCGAAGCCCGGCGGGTAGATCTCAAACGACCGCTCGCCGCTGTAGCTCGCCGCGAGCACCAACACCGGCACGCCGGCAAGGCTCGCATGGGCCAGCCCCATGTGCGCCGGAGGGGCCTCGCCGATCAGCTCCGTCAGGATGGCAGTCGCGTGCGGCCCGGCAAGGGCGATGCCGGCAAGCTGCTCTTGCTGCGGAATGACCGCCACGCGCAGGCCCGAGCCAAGGACCAGGCGAAGATAACTCAGATGCGCTTCCATGCGGTCCGCCCCGCCGGTCGAGCTGGTCAGCAGGTAGCGCGTGTCGGCGAGACGCCAGACCGTGCCGTCGTCCATCACCATGCCATCCTCGCGCAGCATGATCGTGTAGCGGCCACGGCCAATCGCAAGCTTGGTGATGTTGGTCGCGCAGACCAGTTCGAGGAAGGCGGCCGCGTCAGGGCCGGCCACGATGAACTTCGCAAGGGTCGAGACATCGACGATGCCGGCAGCGGTGCGAACTGCAATGGCTTCGCGCCGGGCGGCTTGCTGGAGGCTTTCGCCGGCCAGCGGATAGGCGCGGGGGCGGTGCCAATAGCCCAGCGG
>JALYIX010000168.1 GCA_030775565.1 Pseudomonadota bacterium
AGCCTGACCTCCCCGTCCGCCGAATCGTCGCCGATCAGCCGGCCCCGGCGGCGCTCCTCGTCGGCACCAGCCGCCTGTCCGCTGTCGTCACCGTCGCGGCCGCCGAGCAGCGCGCGCTGGTTACCCCCGTCGGCCCCGGCTGCACCCCCGCGCGCTTCTTGCTGATCGACCTCGAAGACAGGCCGCCCCCGGCCATCATCACCCACTGCGCCACGGGCTGGTCGCTGCTCGATGATCGCCTTCGCCCCTACCGCGACGGCGCCGGGTGGGCGCTTTATCGCCATGCTGCGTCGCCCGACGACCCGCTTAATATCCGCCCGGGGTTGCCAGCACCGGGGCCGGTTGCTAGTGGCCCGCGACCCGCGCTGTGACACGTTCCAGCGCCAGCGCCAGAGCGGGCGTAGCTCAGGGGTAGAGCACAACCTTGCCAAGGTTGGGGTCGAGGGTTCGAATCCCTTCGCCCGCTCCAGTTCAAGACCCGCCGGGGGCGGGTCGTGATTGGAGCGCTGAGCCGCGACGCGGCGAAGGCGACCCACGAAGACTCGACTAATTCGCAACCGCCCCCATCGGCAGGTCATCGACCCGCGGCTCGGTCCCGCCAAGCGCTGCCGCAAACATCGCCTCGTCGAGCCGCCCTTCCCACCGCGTGACGACCACCGTCGCCACCGCATTGCCGATGAAATTGGTCAGGCTGCGGCACTCGCTCATGAAGCGGTCGACCCCCAGGATCAGCGCCATTCCCGCAACCGGCAGCTCGGGCACCACCGACAGCGTCGCGGCGAGCGTGATGAAGCCCGCCCCGGTCACCCCCGCCGCGCCCTTGGAACTCAACATCGCCACCCCGAGCAACAAGAGCTGCTGGCCGAGCGACAGCTCGATATCGAGCGCCTGGGCAATGAACAGTGCCGCCAGCGTCATGTAGATATTGGTCCCGTCGAGGTTGAACGAATAGCCCGTCGGCACGACCAGCCCGACGATCGTCTTGGGACACCCGGCGCGCTCCATCTTCTCGATCAGGCTGGGCAGCGCGCTTTCGCTCGACGACGTGCCGAGCACGAGCAGGAGCTCGGCCTTCAGATAGGCGATCAGCCGAAGGATCGAAAAACCCGCCATCCGCGCGACCAGTCCGAGCACGACCAGCACGAAGAACAGCGAGGTTGCGTAAAAGGTGCCGACCAGCAGCGCCAGATTGGCGAGCGTCCCCAGCCCATATTTGCCGATGGTGAAGGCCATCGCCCCGAACGCCCCCAACGGCGCCAGCCTCATGATGATCGCGACCAGCTTGAACATCACGACCGAGACTTGCTCGAGCGCCCGCTGCACCCCCGTCGCGCGTTCGCCGACCAGCGCCAGCGCGACCCCGAACAGGATCGCCACCAGCAGCGTCTGCAGGATGTTCCCGGCGGTCAGCGCCGACACCAACGTGTCCGGGATCATGTCCATGACGAACCCGGTGACGGTCGTCGCATGCGCCTTGGCGACATAGTCGGCGACCTTGCCGGCATCGAGCGACGCGGGCGCGATATGCAGCCCCGCGCCGGGCCGGACGACATTGGCCACCACCAGCCCCACGATCAGCGCGAAGGTCGACATCACGAGGAAATAGGCGAATGCCCTGGCCGCCACCCTGCCGACCGCCCCCAAGTCGCGCATCCCCGCGATCCCGGTGACGATCGTCAGGAAAATCACCGGCGCGATGATCATCTTGACCAGCTTGATGAAGGCATCGCCGATCGGCTTCATCGCCTCGCCGGTCGCGGGTGCGACGACCCCCAGCAGAACGCCCAGCGCGATTGCGGCAAGCACCTGCACGTAAAGGTGCCGCCGCCATGGCGCGCGGGTCGCGCGCGCTGCCTGCGGATCGATGATCATCGGCAATTCCCCTTCACGCCGCACTCAAGCCGCGCGCAGGGGCGAAGGCAAGCTAGCGATCGCCCTGGTCGCCCTGCCCGGGCTTGGGCTTGGTTTTCGAATCGTGGCGCTGGTCGGCAGCCGACGACCGCCCGACATCGTCGCTTTCGGTGAAGTGGCCTTCCTCGTCGCGCCGGACATAGCGCTTGTCGGTGCCGGTATCGATCAGTTCACGCTTGGACATGACAACCTCCACTGTTTCGACCCCCCAACGCACGGCGGAATCAGCGGTTGCGCGGGGTCAGTGGGGGAGCGCGGCCTGCGGGCTTGCCGCCGCCGCCGCCGGTGCGACCGCCGCCGGTGCCACTGCGGGCAGCAGCGC
>JALYIX010000169.1 GCA_030775565.1 Pseudomonadota bacterium
TTGCCGCCACCCCCGCCGTGGCCCTCGCCGCCACCGCCACCGCCACCATGAGGACCGCCGCCACCGCCGCCGCCATGTCCGCCACCAGGACCGGCCACAGCGGGCGCGGCGAGCGCCATCAGGGCGGCTCCAGCCAGAGCCAAATATTTGGTCATCGTCGATCTCCCGAATAACAAATGTTAACGGGTACGGGGGCGCTCAGGTTCCGTTCTTGACCAGCGTGACCTGCGCAACGTCGATCCCGCGCCCGCGGAAACCGCCCTCGCAATACATGAGGTAATAGCGCCACAGGCGATGGAAGCGCTCGTCGAATTCGGCCAGCCGGCCCTCGGCCACGGCCCCTTCGTAGCGCGTGCGCCAGAGCCTGAGCGTCTCGGCATAATCGAGCCCGAACCCGTCGCGGTCGCGCCATTCGAGGCCCCGCTCGGCGGCCAGCGCGGCGAAGCGCGGTTCGTCGATCAGCATCCCGCCCGGGAAGATATAGGCCTGGATGAAGTCGGCACTGGCGGCGTAGCGATCGAACAGCCGGTGATCGATGCTGATCAATTGCAGCGCGGCACGGCCGCCCGGACGGAGCGAGCGCGCGACGGTGTCGAGATAGGCCGGCCACCAGCGCTCCCCGACCGCCTCGACCATCTCGACCGAGGCAATCGCGTCGAAGGTCCCGCGGACATCGCGATAATCCTCGAGGCGGATGTCGATCCGGTCGGCAAGGCCGGCCTCGGCGATGCGGCGCTCGGCGAAGGCCTTCTGCTCGGTCGACAGCGTGATCCCCGTGACGCGCGCACCACGCCGCGCGGCCTCGATCGCCAGCGCCCCCCAGCCGCAGCCGATCTCGAGCAGCTCGGCATCGGGGGCGAGATCGAGCCGGTCGAGGAGGAGGGCGATCTTGTGCTGCTGGGCGGCCTCCAGCGGTGCTCCGTCCCCCGCATGCGGCGAAGAAAAGCGCGCCGAGCTGTAGCTCATGCTGTCATCGAGCCAGGCGGCGTAGAAATCATTGCCGAGGTCATAATGCGCCTCGATATTGCGCCGTGCCTTGTCCGGCGCATTGTCCCTCAGCCGGTGCGAAACCGCGTTGATCCAGCGCGCCGGCCCCTTCGCCCGCGCGGCATCGCCCAGCGTCACGGCATTGGCCATGAACAGTTCGAACAAGGGCACCGGGTCGGGCGAGGACCATTCGCCCTTCTCCCACGCCTTGTACCAGCCGACCGAGCCCGAGGTCGCGACTCGAACCAGCGCCATCCAGCTGTGCAGGCTGACCGTGGCGACCGGGCCGGGCGCGTGGAAGCCGACCCGGCGCGGACTTCCGTCGGGCAGCGTCCCGTCGATCCCGCCGATGCGGATCCGGTCGTGGAGCTGGTCGATCAGCCGCTCGAAAGCCGGCGCGACGAGCCGCATGACGAGGTTGCCGCCCGTCGCAAAGCGCTTGTCCGCGCTGAGGAGATGCTGTCCGCGCGACGCCATGGCTTCAGGCTTTGCGGTGGAGCGCTGCGCTTGGCAAGAGTCAGGCGTGGGTGCGGTGCCCTTCGGCATAATGCGCCTTGACCGCGGCCCAGGCTTCCTCGGGGCTGTCGCACCAGGTAATGAGGTCGAGGTCGGCCTGGCTGATCACGCCCTCGTCGGCGAGCGCCTGGAAATCGATGACCTTGTTCCAGAACTCGCGCCCGAACAGCAGGATCGGCATCGGCCGCATCTTGCCGGTCTGGATCAGCGTCAGCAGCTCGAACATCTCGTCGAACGTGCCGAACCCGCCGGGGAACACCGCGACGGCGCGGGCGCGGAGCAGGAAGTGCATCTTCCTCAGCGCGAAATAATGGAACTGGAAGCTCAGGTCGGGGGTCACATAGGGGTTGGGCAATTGCTCGTGCGGCAGGACGATGTTGAGCCCGATCGACTCCTTGCCCATGTCGTCGGCGCCGCGATTGGCCGCCGCCATGAACGACGGCCCGCCCCCCGAGCAGACGACGAAATGGCGCTTGCCCTCCTCGTCGAGCGGATATTGGCTGACCAGCCGGGCAAGCTCGCGCGCCATGTCGTAATAATGCGCTTTCGCCTTGAGGCTTGTCGCGATCGCCTTGGCCTTGTCGCCCCGCGCTGCCTCGACCAGCTCGTCGGCCTTGGCCGGCTCGGGCACCCGTGCCGAGCCGTAGAAGACGAACGTCGACGCGATATTGGCCTCGTCGAGCAGCAGTTCGGGCTTCAGCAATTCGAGCTGGAAGCGGACCGGGCGAAGGTCCTCGCGCAGCAGGAAATCGGTGTCCTGGAAGGCGAGCTTGTAGGCCGCGCTCTCAGTCTGCGGCGACGAGGGGACATGCTTGGCCGCCTGGGCGTCGACCTTCGCGGCGGGAAACACCCGCTTGGGGGGAGTGGAATTTGTCATCAGGTGGCGGGCTTTAGCTAGCCCTCGCTGCGCGCGCCAGTGTCCAGCGCTCCGCTCCAGTCTAGCTGCCGCGTTACATACATCGTCCCCGCCAGTGCAGCGAAGAGCAGCAGCGCGCCGATCAGCAGTGCATAGGCCTCGAGGCTCAAGAGCACATAGAGCACGGCATAAAGCGCGGCGAGGATCGCGCGGATCACCGCCGCGCGGCGCCACGTCTTGAGCACCGCGGCGGAATAGGCCGTGTTGAGCCCGGTGATCGCGGCGGCGGCGAGGAGGTAGGCGGGGGTGAAGCCGATCACTTCGGCGAAGGCGAGGAGGAGCACGAAGAACAGCACGAGGCCCGCGCCGGCGAGGAGATATTCGACTGTCGCGACCCGCACCCCGCCGATGATGTCGAACAGCAGATAGGCCAGGAAAGTGAAGCCGACGAACAGGAAGCCATATTTGGTCGCGCGGTTGACCTGCGAATAAAGGTCGACCGGTTCGACCAGCGCGATGCTGGCGAGATGAGCATCCGGTTGCTCGATAGGAGGGGCGCTTGCACCTCCGCTGATGATCGCACCCTGCGTTGAGGCCTTCGCGTCGTCGGTCCCTTCGACGAACAGCAAGGAGCGGCCGAGCGCGAGGTTGCCGATGCGATAGGTCGCGGTGAACCCCGCCTTGGTCATCGGGTGATCGTCGGGCAGGAAGCCGCCGCCGAAGCTGGGGTTCGACCAGGAAGAGGTCACGGTCCATGCCGTGTCCCCGGCGCGCGGGGCGAGCGCGATGCTGGCATTGCCGCGCAGGCTGAAGTCGAAATCGACCGCCAATTTCGCCGGGTCGACTTTGGTGAGGTCGATCGGCGCGTAGAAACCCGTCGGCACGAGGCTCGTCCCCCCGCCCGGCCCGAGCACGAGCTTCTGCCCGCCGACGCGAATGTCGGGGTTGGCGGAGAGACCGCGCGCGTCGGACACGCCGAAGCGAAGTTCGGCGCGGGCGAGTTCGAGCGTTCCCGGCTGGACGCCCACGCTGGCGAGGTCGGCGGGGAGCGTGAACAGCGCGCGGCCCCTGGTCCGGGCGCGGTAGATGACGACGTCGTAGATCGAGCGCGAGCGCCGTTCGGGGGCGAGGGTCGTCGCCGAGTCGACCCCGCTCGGGGCAAGCACCAGCCGGCGGTCGATCGTCGCGGTGCGCGTGACTGCCACGCCATTGACCTGCTCGGTGGTGTTGACGGTCTGCTTGAACGGGATCGACAGTTCGGGCCCGCCAATGACCTGCGGCCCGCCCCACCCCGCCGCGATCGACGCGCGCGCCTCGCTCGACTGCGACTGGCGGTCATAGACGAGCAGCCAGACCGAGAAGATCGGGATGGCGAGAAGGAAGCCGACGAACAGTGCGCGGAGGAATTTGCGGCTCGGGCTCGGCTCGTCCATCGACTGTTCCTTACTCGGTTCGTCGATAGAAATGCACGGTTCGTCGCCGTTCGTCAACCGTTTGCGGTCGCAAGCTCCTCGTCGGGAAAGGTTTCGGTGTCGATCTGCGCCTGCATGGCGGCGGCATAACGCGGCCCCGAAACTGCGCCTGGCGGGAAGATTGCATCGACCTCCGCGAACAGTCCGGCGTCGATCGACAGCGTCGCCGCAGCCAGATTTTCCTCGAGATGGGCGATGCTCCGCGTCCCCGGGATCGGTACGATTTCGTCGCCCTTGGCCAGCACCCAGGCGAGCGCGAGTTGGCCCGGGGTGCAGCCCGCCTCGGCCGCGATCCGCTCGAACTCCTCGACCAGCGGCCGATTGCGGCTGAAGGCTGGCTCGATAAAGCGCGGCATCGCGGCGCGGATATCGCCCGCGACATATTCCGGCTCGACGATCGCCCCGGCAAGCAGCCCGCGCGCGACGGGCGAGAAAGCGACGAAGCCGATGCCAAGCTCGCGGCAGGTCGCAAGCACCGCGATCTCGGGATTGCGGACCGCCGGCGAATATTCGCTCTGCACCGCAGCGATCGGGTGGACCGCGTGGGCCCGACGGATCGTCGCGGCGGACATTTCGCTAAGCCCGATCGCGCCGAGCTTGCCCTGCTCCTTCAATCGCACCAGCGCCCCGACCGACTCCTCGACCGGCACGCGCTTGTCGAGCCGGTGGAGGTAGACCATGTCGACGAAGTCGGTGTCGAGCCGCTTCAGCGATCCCTCGACGGTCCTGGCAATCTGCTCTGGCGATCCGTCGAGCACGCGCTTGCCGTCCGCCATGTCGAGCACGCATTTGGTGGTCAGCGTATAGTCCGCGCGCCGATGCCCGATCGCGCTGGCAATCAGCCGCTCATTCTCGCCCATGCCATAAAGCGCCGCGGTATCGATCAGCGTGCAACCGAGATCGAGCGCGCGGTTGAGCAGCGCCGTCCCCGCTTCGGCCGAGCAGGGCTCGCCATAGGCATGGTTCAAATTCATGCCCCCGAGCCCGATCGCCGAGACGGTGAACGGACCGAGGCGGCGGGTTGGCAGGGGCATGATATGCGCTCCGATCAGTACACCCGCGCCTTGGGCTTGATGTAGGCGATGTCGTCGGTGAGCGTGTATTCGTGCACCGGGCGATAGTCGATCTTGACCGATCCGCCCTTGCCGCCCCAGCCGTCGAACCAGGCGATGGTGTGCTTCATCCAGTTCGCGTCGTCGCGCTTGGGGAAATCCTCGTGCATGTGCGCGCCGCGGCTTTCCTTGCGGTTGGCGGCGCAGTGCATCGTCACCGAAGCCTGCCCCAGCATATTGTCGAGCTCGAGCGTTTCGACCAGGTCGCTGTTCCAGATCAGGCTGCGGTCGCTGACCTGGACGTCCTGCATTCTGGCATAGACCGCATAGATCTTGGCGACACCCTCCTGAAGCGTCCGTTCGGTGCGGAACACTGCGCAGTCGGCCTGCATCGTGCGCTGCATCTCGTCGCGGATCGCGGCGGTCTTCGTGCCCCCGCCGGCGTTGCGGAACGTGTTGAGCCGGGCAAGCGCGAGGTCGGCGCTGTCCTTGGGCAAGGCGGCCTGCGCCGCCTGCGGCTTGACCACTTCGGCGAGGCGATGCCCAGCGGCGCGGCCGAACACGACGAGATCGATCAGGCTGTTCGAGCCGAGGCGGTTGGCGCCATGGACCGAGACGCACGCCGCCTCGCCGACCGCGAACAGGCCGGGGACGACCGCGTCCGGATTGCCGTCCTTGAGCGTCACCACCTCGCCGTGGAAGTTGGTCGGGATTCCGCCCATGTTGTAGTGGACCGTCGGGGTCACCGGCAGCGGCTGGCGGGTCAGGTCGACGCCCGCGAAAATTTTTCCGGTTTCGGTGATCCCCGGGAGCCGTTCCGCAAGAATCTTCGGGTCGATATGGTCGAGATGAAGGAAGATATGATCCTTGTTCTCGCCGACCCCGCGACCCTCGCGGATTTCCATCGCCATCGACCGTGACACGACGTCGCGGCTGGCGAGGTCCTTGGCCGAGGGGGCATAGCGCTCCATGAACCGCTCGCCCTCGGAGTTGGTGAGATACCCCCCCTCCCCGCGCGCGCCCTCGGTGATCAGCACGCCCGCGCCGTAGATGCCGGTCGGGTGGAACTGGACGAACTCCATGTCCTGCAACGGCAACCCGGCGCGGAGCACCATCGCATTGCCGTCGCCGGTGCAGGTATGCGCCGAGGTCGCCGAGAAATAGCAGCGGCCATAGCCGCCCGTCGCCAGCACCACCGACTGCGCCTTGAAGCGATGGATCGAACCATCGTCCATGCACAGCGCGATCAGCCCGCGGCACACCCCGTTCTCCATGATCAGGTCGAGCGCGAAATATTCGATGTAGAAGTCGGCGTCATACTTCAGGCTCTGCTGGTAGAGCGTGTGGAGCATGGCGTGGCCGGTACGGTCGGCGGCGGCGCAGGTGCGCTGCGCGGTGCCCTTGCCGAAATGCGTGGTCATGCCGCCGAACGGGCGTTGATAGATTTTGCCGTCCTCCTCGCGGCGTGAGAACGGCATGCCCCAATGGTCGAGCTCGTAGACGGCGGCCGGCGCGTTGCGGCAGAGGTATTCGATTGCGTCCTGGTCGCCGAGCCAGTCGGCGCCCTTGACGGTGTCGTACATGTGCCAGCGCCAGTCGTCCTCGCCCATGTTGCCGAGCGATGCCGCGATGCCGCCTTGCGCCGCGACGGTGTGCGAGCGCGTCGGAAACACCTTCGTGATGCAGGCAGTGCGGAGATTAGCCTCGGCGCAACCGACCACCGCGCGCAGGCCTGCGCCGCCGGCACCGACCACCACCACGTCGTAGGTGTGATCGGTGATCGGATAGGCACGTCCATTCACGGCCGGGGCGCCATTGGGAGAACCGTTCGCAGCCATCGCGTCACACTCCGAACGAAAGCTTGAGGATCGCGAACGTGCAGGCGAGGCCGATCGCGACCGAGTAGAAGATGTTGAGGATCAGAAG
>JALYIX010000170.1 GCA_030775565.1 Pseudomonadota bacterium
ATTCTGATCCGCTCGCAAGCGAGGCGCGCAAGCGACTGGCCTATGACGAGATTTTCGCCAACCAACTGGCGCTGATGCTGATCCGCCAGCACGCCCGGCGGCGCCGCGGGGTGCCGTTGGTGGGGGACGGGCGGCTGACCGGCGCGCTCAAGCTGCCCTACCAGCTGACCGGGGCGCAGGCGCGCGTGACCGACGAGATTCGCGGCGACATGGCGCAGGCGGCGCCGATGCTGCGGCTGCTGCAGGGCGATGTCGGCTCGGGCAAGACGCTGGTCGCGCTGCTGGCGATGCTCGAGGCGGTCGAGGCCGGCGCGCAGGCAGCGATGCTCGCCCCGACCGAGATCCTTGCCCGCCAGCATTTTGCGACCCTGCAACGCCAGCTCGACGCGATCGGGGTGCGGGTCGCGGTGCTGACCGGGCGCGACAAGGGGCGCGCGCGGGAGGCGGTGCTGATGGGGCTGGCCGACGGGTCGATCGACATCCTGGTTGGCACCCATGCCATCTTTCAGGACAAGGTTTCGTACAAGAAGCTGGGGCTGGTCGTGATCGACGAGCAGCATCGTTTCGGGGTGTCGCAACGGCTGCTGCTCACCGAAAAGGCGGCGCATCCGCCGCACCTGCTGGTGATGACCGCGACCCCGATCCCGCGCACGCTGACGCTGACCCAGTTCGGCGAGATGGACGTCAGCCGCCTGGACGAGATGCCCCCGGGGCGGACGCCGGTCGAGACTCGGGTAATCAGCGAGGAGCGGCTGGCCGAGGTGGTCGAGGCGCTCGGACGGCATATCGCCAAGGGCGCGCAGGCCTATTGGGTATGCCCGCTGGTCGAGGAGAGCGAAAAGTCGGACAGCGCCGCGGCCGAGCAGCGCGCCGCGGCATTGCGGCTGCGCTTCGGACCCGAGGTGGTCGGGCTGGTCCATGGGCGGATGAAGGGGCCTGACAAGGATGCCGTCATGACGTCATTCGCGAGCGGCGTGCTCAAGCTGCTGATCGCGACGACGGTGATCGAGGTCGGGGTCGATGTGCCCAATGCGACGCTGATGATCATCGAGGGCGCCGAGCGGTTCGGGCTAGCGCAGTTGCACCAGCTGCGCGGGCGGGTCGGGCGGGGCGAGGGCGCGTCGACCTGTTTGCTGGTGCGCGGGGCGGCGCTGTCGGAGACCGGGCGGGCACGGCTCGCCTTGATGCGCGAGACCAACGACGGATTCCGGATCGCCGAGGAAGATCTGCGGCTGCGCGGGCCGGGCGAGATTTTGGGGACCCGGCAGTCGGGCGAGCAGCAATTTCGCGTGGCGACGCCCGAGATGGTCGGCGAACTGGTTGCGACGGCGACCGATGATGCGCGGCTGCTGCTCGATCGTGATGGCGGTCTGGCAGGCGAGCGCGGGGCTGCGGCGCGGACCGCGCTCTATCTTTTCGAGCGGGATCAGGCGATCGACCTGATCCGTTCGGGCTGAACAACAATCGACCATCGCCCAGGAGATTCCATGTCGCCGGCCACGCTCTTGCCCCTCCTGTTCGTCTTTCTGGCAGGCGGACTGATCGCGCTTCAGGCGCCGACCAATGCCATCATTGCCAAGGCGGGTGGGTCGGCAGTGCTTGCGGCGTTGATCTCGTTCGCGGTGGGGACGGTGGCGCTTGCCCTGGTTTACGGCGCGAGCCGCCAGCGGGTCGATGTGACGACGCTGCGCGGTGCGCCCGCCTATGCCTGGCTTGGCGGCCTGTACGGCGCGACCTTCGTCGGGATCGCGGCCTATGCGGCGCCGCGGATCGGTCTTGCCTCGCTGATCACCATCGGCGTCGCGGGACAGATCGTCATGGCGCTCGCGCTCGATCATTTCGGCGCGCTCGGCCTGGCGAGAGCCCCGATCAGTGCCGGCC
Organism: Pseudomonadota bacterium; assembly: GCA_030775565.1. Classification (GTDB taxonomy): domain Bacteria; phylum Pseudomonadota; class Alphaproteobacteria; order Sphingomonadales; family Sphingomonadaceae; genus Sphingomicrobium. Next base: position 1,882 of record JALYIX010000170.1, read on the forward strand.
GGGTCGCTGGCGCGCTGCTGGTGCTCGCCGGGGTGGTCATCGTTCGGCGGAGCTGATCCGTCAGGAGCGCAGCAGGCCGTGCTTCTTCTTGCCCAGGCTGAGCTTGACCGGCGTTTCGCCGACCGTGATGACCAGCGAAGGATCGCTGACCACGGCGCCGTCCAGCCGCACGGCACCCTCGCCGACCTTGCGCCGAGCCTCGCCGTTCGATGCCGCGAAACCGAGCCCGGTCAGCGCCGCGACGACTCCGATCGAGCCTTCGGTGGCGAAGCTCGGCAGGTTATCGTCCGACGCCCCTTCGGTGAAGGTGCGGTGGGCGGTTTCCTCGGCGGCGCGGGCGGCGTCCTCGCCATGGAGCAGCGCCGTCGCGGCGGTCGCCAGCGCGACCTTGGCCTGGTTGATCCCGGCGCCGTCCAGCGCGCCGAGCCGGTCGATCTCGGTCAACGGCAAGTCGGTGAACAATTTCAGGAATTTGACCACGTCGCCGTCCTGCGTGTTCCGCCAGAACTGCCAGTAATCATAGGGCGAGACGCGGTCGGCGTTGAGCCATAACGCGCCAGCGGCGGTCTTGCCCATCTTGCCGCCGTCGGCGGTGGTAATCAGCGGGGTGGTCAGCCCGTAGAGGTCGGCGCCGTCCATGCGGCGGGCAAGTTCGATGCCGTTGATGATGTTGCCCCACTGGTCCGATCCGCCGAGCTGCAGCCGGCAGCCGGCGCGGCGGGCGAGTTCGGCGAAGTCGTAGGCTTGCAGGATCATGTAGTTGAATTCCAGGAAGGTCAGCGGCTGTTCGCGGTCGAGGCGCAGCTTGACGCTGTCGAAGGTCAGCATGCGGTTGATCGTGAAGTGGCGGCCGACGTCGCGGAGGAAATCGACATAGTTCAGCCGGTCGAGCCATTCGGCGTTGTCGACCAGGACGGCGTCGGTCGGGCCGTCGCCGAATCTCAGGAATTTCTCGAAAACGCCTTTGATTCCAGCGATGTTCGCGGCGATGTCGTCGCTCGTCAGCAACTTGCGCGATTCATCCTTGCCCGACGGATCGCCGACCTTGGTGGTGCCCCCGCCCATCAGCACGATCGGCTTGTGCCCGGCCTGCTGGAGGCGGCGGAGCATCATGATCTGGACGAGGCTGCCGACGTGGAGCGAGGGGGCGGTCGCGTCGAAGCCGATGTAGGCGGGGACGATCTCCTTGACCGCGAGCGCGTCGAGCGCGGCGGCGTCGGTCGCCTGGTGGACATAGCCGCGCTCGTCGAGACTGCGGAGGAGGCTGGACTGATAGGTCATGGTGGCGATGCCCTAGCCCGATCGGCCGAAATGACCAATAAGGTGGCGATGGCGACGCTCAATCTAATGCCCCATCCCGAGCGGCCCCCGGCCGACCCCGCGTTCAGGCTGTGGGTCAATGTCGATCGGTCGGGCGCGTTCGGGGACAGCGCGACAGTCAACCTGTTCTACTGCATTGCAGCGCCGGTCGGGCGCTTCGCGATTCCCGAGCCCGGTGCGGGCGAACGCCGCGACGGGCTGTGGAAGACGAGCTGCTTCGAAGTCTTTCTCAAGGAGGAGGGCGCAACGGCTTATAGCGAATGGAATTTTTCGCCGTCGGGTGACTGGGCGGCCTATTGCTTCAGCGATCGCCGCGAAGGGATGTCGGAGGCCGAGGTCGGCGCGCCGTCCTACATCCGGCTCGAGGATAATCTGACCCGGTGGGGGCTTGGGGCAACCATCGCGGTCCCGGCGGCGCAGGTCTATCGGGTCGGCCTCTCGGCGGTGATCGAGGAGCAGGACGGGACGATCAGCTATTGGGCGCTGGCGCATCCTCCCGGCGCGCCCGACTTCCATCATGAGGATTGCTTCGCCGCGCGCCTCGGATAGGAGGCGGACATGACGCTTTTCGGTATCGATCGCCTTATCGCCGACTCTTCGCTCCGCGCTCCGCTCGCCGGAAAGCGCGTGGCGCTCGTCGCGCACCCTGCCTCGGTCACCCGCGACCTGACCCACAGCCTCGATGCGCTCGTCGCGGCGGGGGTGAACATCACCGCCGCATTCGGCCCGCAGCACGGGATCAAGGGCGACAAGCAGGACAATATGATGGAGACGGCCGACGCGGTCGATCCGGCGCTCGGCATCCCCGTGTTCAGCCTCTACGGCGAAGTCCGCCGCCCGACGCCAGCGATGATGGCGACGTTCGACGTCGTGCTGATCGACCTGCAGGACCTCGGCTGCCGCATCTACACCTTCATCACGACTTTGCTCTACATGCTCGAGGCCGCCGCGGCCGAGGGCAAGGCGGTCTGGGTGCTCGATCGGCCCAATCCGGCGGGGCGGCCGATCGAAGGGACGACCCTGCTGCCCGGCTGGGAGAGTTTCGTCGGGGCGGGTCCGATGCCGATGCGGCATGGGCTGACGCTCGGCGAGCTTGGCCACTGGTTCATCGATCAGTACAATCTCGACCTCGACTATCGCGTGATTGCGATGGAGGGGTGGCAGCCCGACACGGCGCCGGGCTTTGGCTGGCCCGAGGACCGCATCTGGATCAATCCCAGCCCAAACGCGGCCAATCTCAACATGGCGCGCTGCTATGCCGGGACGGTGATGCTCGAAGGCGCGACGTTGAGCGAGGGGCGCGGGACGACGCGCCCGCTCGAATTGTTCGGCGCGCCCGACATCGATGCGCGGGCCATGATGGCCGAGATGGAGCGGTTCGCACCCGAGTGGCTCGAAGGGTGCCACTTACGCGAAATCTGGTTCGAGCCGACCTTCCACAAGCATGTCGGCAAGCTGTGCTACGGCGTGATGATCCACGCCGAGGGCGGCTTCTATGGTCACGACGCATTCCGCCCGTGGCGGCTTCAGGCACTCGCTTTCAAGGGGATCCGCCGGCTCTATTCCGACTATGAGCTGTGGCGCGACTTTCCTTACGAATATGCCTTCGGGAAGCTGCCGATCGACGTCATCAACGGCGGGCCGGGGTTACGCGAGTGGGTCGACGATACGACCAGCGAGGCGCGCGATCTGGATGCCATCGCTCTGCCCGACGAGGCTGCGTGGGGCGCGTCGAGCAAGCGCTTTCGGCTTTACTGATCGCTGTCAGGCGGGTTGCGCCAACGGGCCGATCGCCGATCTTGCCAAGCGAAGCTTGAGCGGCGCGGTCTCGGGCATCGCCAGCATCGCGCCGCAGCCGATCAGCGAGATGGCGAACAAATACCAGGCGATCGACATCGAGCTGCCGGTGGCGTGGAGCAACCAGGTGATGACCAGCTGGGTCGTCCCGCCGAACAGCGCGACGGGAATCGAGTAGACCAGGGCGAACACCCGGGCGCGCAGGTGGCGCGGGATGCTTTCCAGGATCGCTGCATAAGCCGCGGCATAAGCGCAGTAGCGACAAGATCGGTCATGCGAGTTCCCCTGGTCGAACAGGCCATGGACATGCGGCGGCGGGAGATTGCAGGCAAAAACCGGGAATGGCAATTGGGAGCTGATCTCGGTCAGTAACGCGTGTCAGGACGCAGGCCGACGGCAAGTTTCTGATGGTCAACGAGCGTCGGTCGGCGCGGCCGAAGGCCGGCTTAACCAAGGAGGGTCAGCGCTTCCGGCTCAACTCCCGCGTCGCCGACTCGAGCCCCTCGAGGGTCAGCGAATACATGCGGTCGTCCATCAGTCTCTTGATTAGGCTGGTCGACGCCGAATGGCCCCAATAGGGTTCGGGGGTGGGATTGAGCCATGCCGCGCTGGCGTAGGCGGTCGTCAGCCGGTCGAGCCACACCGCGCCCGCTTCCTCGTTCATATGCTCGATCGAGCCGCCGGGGTGGCTGATTTCGTAAGGGCTCATCGCCGCATCGCCGACGATGACGAGTTTGTGGTCGGGGCCGAACTTGTGGATGATGTCGAGCGTATCGGTGCGTTCGACGTGGCGGCGCCGATTGTCCTTCCACACGCCCTCGTAGATGCAGTTGTGGAAGTAATAATGTTCGAGATGCTTGAACTCGGTGCGGCAGGCCGAGAATAATTCCTCGCACAGCCGGACATGGCCATCCATCGACCCGCCGATATCGAGGAATAGCAACAGCTTGACGGCATTGTGGCGCTCGGGCCGCATGCGCACGTCGAGCCAGCCCTGGCGCGCGGTGCCGTCGATCGTGCCGTCGAGGTCGAGTTCGTCGGCGGCGCCTTCGCGGGCGAAGCGGCGCAGACGGCGCAGCGCGACCTTGATGTTGCGCGTGCCAAGTTCCCGGTCGCCGTCGAGGTCCTTGTAGTCGCGCCGTTCCCACACCTTGATTGCCCGGCCCTGGCCGCCGGGGCCGCCGATGCGCACGCCTTCAGGGTTGAAGCCGCCGTGACCGAACGGCGAGGTGCCGCCGGTGCCGATCCACTTCGACCCGCCCTCGTGGCGCCCCTTCTGCTCCTCGAGCCGCTGTTTCAGCGTCGCCATGATCTCGTCCCACGAGCCCAGGGCCTTGACCGCGGCCATCTGTTCTTCGGTGAGATAGGCTTCGGCGATCTTTCGCAGCCATTCCTCGGGAATATCCGCGCCGGGTTCGGCGGGGGCGAGGACGCCCTTGAACACTTCGGCGAAGACGCGGTCGAAGCGGTCGATCTTGCTCTCGTCGTGGACGAACACGGCGCGGGCAAGATAATAGAATTGCTCGGGCTCGGCGGGGATGACCTCGGCATCGAGCGCTTCGAGCAGCAGGAGATGCTCGGTGATCGAGGCGGGAATTCCGCCGCGGCGAAGTGCGTCGACAAACGAGATAAACATGAGCGCGGGTTAGCCGAGGCTTGTCCACGCGCCAAGCGTCGTCCTGGCGCCGTGGTTAACGAAGTGGTGACGGGTTGGCCTTACAGCCGCGCTGGACCGAACAGGGGAAGCGCGTAATGGCCACGCTGGGCATCGAGGAAGTAACCGAAAACGCAATCCGCGCGGTGGCGCGCGACTGCGGCTCGCTATCGATCGAATGCAGCGACGTCGCCGGTTATGTCGAGGGCGTCGCGGCGCGGATTACGGGCCACTTCAACACGCTCGACGCGCTCGAGGAAATCACCACCCGATTGCTCGCCGACCAGGCGCGGGTCAGCGATTCGACCGACGAGGCGCGCTTGCTCAGCGAACAGGCCAAGGCCAAGCTGGAGGCCGGGCGGGCGGCGATCGAAGACACGATCGACGGCTTCAAGGGGCTGACCGAACTGGTCGTCCAATTGGGCGAGCGGATGGCGGGCTTCGCGATGGCGATGCATCAGGTGCAGACGGTGTCGGCCACGATCGAGGCGATCGCGCGCAAGACCAACATGCTGGCGCTCAATGCGACCATCGAGGCGGCGCGCGCCGGCGACGCCGGGCGCAGCTTTGCGGTGGTGGCGGCGGAAGTGAAGAAGCTGGCCCATGACACGCGCGCGGCGACCAGCCAGATCGGGCTGACGATCGGCGAACTGACCCGCGAGGCGGGCGCGGTGACGTCGGAAATCAAGACCGGGGTGGCGCGCAGCCGGGCGGCGCAGGCGGGCTTTGGCCAGATCGGCGACACGGTCCGCGAAGTGACCGAGATCGTCGGCATGGTCGATCGCCAGACCGAAGGCATTGCGCACTCGACCAGCCTCATCCAGTCGAGCGTCGACCGGGTGAAGGCGGGGCTGTCGAGCTTCGCCGGGGACGCCAAGGCCAATGGTGGCGAACTGGTGAAAGCGCAGCAGCGGCTGGCGCACCTCGAGATGATGTCGAACCAGATGCTCGACACGCTCGCCAATTCCGGCGCTGAGATCGACGATACGCCGATGATCAGCCTGGCGCAGGAAGCGATGCGCGCCATCACCACTGCCGTCGAGCGCGGCATTCGCGAGGGCATGATCGACGAAGCGGCGGTATTCGACCGGCGCTATGTGCCGATCCCGGGGACCAACCCGGTGCAATATGACAACGGCTTTGCCGACTTCGCCGATGCCCAGGTGCGTCCGATCCTCGACCGTTACAAGGCGCGCGAGACACGGGTCATCGGGTCGGCGATCACCGACATCAACGGCTTCCTGCCGACCCATCTCAGCGAACGCAGCCTGAAGCCCGGGCCCGACGCGGTGTGGAACGACGCGCACTGCCGCAACCGGCGGATCTTCATGGACGAGCAGACCCGCCTGGCGATCGAGAGCGACAAGCCGGCGATGCTGATGACCTATCGAATGGAGCTCGGCGACACCTATGTGCCGGTGAAGAACGTCTTCGTGCCATTGTGGTTCGGTGGCCGCCGCTGGGGCAATTTCGAACTGGCCTATACCGACGCGTGAGGGCGTCGCACCGGCATCGACCAGGAGGGGGCTACCCCTTGCGCCGCGCCATGAACGCCAGGCGCTCGAACAGCATGACGTCCTGCTCGTTCTTGAGGAGGGCGCCATGCAGTGGCGGAATCGCCTTGGTCGGGTCGCGGTTCTGGAGAACCTCGAGCGGCATATCCTCGTGGAGGATCAGCTTCAGCCAGTCGAGCAGCTCGCTCGTCGAAGGCTTTTTCTTGATTCCGGGCACGTCGCGGACTTCGTAGAACAGGTCGAGCGCGCGGCTGACGAGGAACTTCTGGATGCCGGGGAAATGAACCTCGACGATCTGGGCCATCGTGTCGCGCTCGGGGAATTTGATATAGTGGAAGAAGCAGCGGCGGAGGAATGCGTCGGGCAGTTCCTTCTCGTTGTTCGAGGTGATGACGACCACCGGCCGCTCCGCCGCCTTCACCGTCTCGCCGGTTTCGTAGACGTGGAATTCCATCCGATCGAGCTCCTGGAGGAGGTCGTTGGTGAATTCGATGTCGGCCTTGTCGATCTCATCGATCAGCAGCACGGGGAGGACGGGCGCGGTGAACGCCTCCCATAATTTGCCCTTGCGGATGTAATTGCGGATGTCGTGCACCCGCTCGTCGCCGAGCTGGCCATCGCGAAGGCGCGCGACCGCGTCATATTCATAAAGGCCCTGATGAGCCCGCGTGGTCGACTTGACGTGCCATTCGATCAGCGGGGCGCCAAGCGCGCCGGCGATCTCGTGGGCAAGGACGGTCTTGCCGGTGCCCGGCTCGCCCTTGACGAGCAGCGGGCGGCGGAGGGTCACGGCGGCGTTGACGGCGACCTTGAGGTCGTCGGTCGCGACGTAATCGGTGGTTCCTTCAAAGCGCATCGCCATGCCCTATGGGGCGGCGCGCGGACGCGCAAGACTAGTCGACGCGGGCCGCGGCGCGCGCTTCGAGCAGGTCGAACAGCGCGCGGTGCTGAAGTAGCAGCTGCTCAACCCCGAACGACAGTGCCCGTTCGCCCGAGCTGGTGTCGATCGCGACGGCAAGGACGCGTGCAATCGATGCCTGGCCAGGAAGCGAGGGCAGGGGGCACTCGACCCCGGCCCGGGCGGCGGCGCGATCGAGCATCGGCCGAATCGCGACCCAGTCGGCAATGAGGGCGGTGGCAGCCCCGAGCGCACATCCGCTGCGCTCGGACCGCGCCAGCGTTTCGATCGCATGACGCTGAGACTGGAGGGCATTTTCGGTCTGAACCGCGCCCGGTGTGCTGGGCAAGGGGCCGACGGCGGAGGCGAGGCGCACGAGGTAAAGTCGCTCGCGCTCATAATGGTCCGACGCTTCGGCCAGCCAGGCCCGCGTCGGGCCGGTGGTGCAGCCCGAAAGCGCGAGATCGAGCAGCCCGGGATGGCGACCATAGAGGTGGCACAACAAATGGACCGCATCGGCGAGGTCGCGGGCGGCGTTCTTTCCGCTCGCGCCCAATAGCGCGGTCAAGTGCGGGTGCCGCGCCGACCCCTGTTCGGCGACCCGCGCGAATTGCGCATCGGCGAGGCTTTGCTCCTGCCGCCTGGGGGCCGTGGCCGTCATTCGGGTCTCCTCATCGCGGGTCATCCACGACGTCTAGGAGCGGGGGTCTAACCCGTTGGCGTAAAGACGAGGTTTATCCGCTGGTAAGGAAGCGGTCAGAATGATGAAGATCCGTGCCATCGCGGGACGACCGCGGCCGGCGAGGATCACTCCATGAAAGCCATTTCCTGGCTCTCACCCTTCTTGCCCGGGCGGAGCAGGAGGACGAGCGGGATCGCGGCGAGCGTTACCCACATCATCAGCTTGAAATCGTCGAGGTAAGCAATGAAGGCGGCTTGGCGATTGATCTCGGCGTCGACGATTGCCAGCGCCGACTGCGCCGGAACGCCAAACTGTTCCATCATCGGTGCGAGCATCGTCGGCAGATTCTGGTCGGTGAGGTGCGATCCGATGTCGGAATGCGCCACCTGGAGGTTGCGTGTCAGTTGCGCGGTGACGATCGAGATGCCGACCGATCCGCCGATATTGCGCGCCAGATTGACGAGACTGGCAGCGGCCGTTCTCAGTCGGGGCTCGAGCGTCGCAAACGCCAGCGCCTGGATCGTCACGAACAGCATGCCGAGACCGAGGCCCTGGACGACACCGCTGATGATCACTGGCCGCGAGCCCTGAATGAGCGCGAAATTGGTCATCATGTAGAGCGAAGCGCCCATCAGGCCCATCCCCGTACCGACCAGGATACGCGGGTCGACCTTCTGCGACAGTCGGCCGACCGTCAGCATCGAGATCAGCGTGCCGACGCCGCGCGGCATGGTCAACTCGCCCGACTGGAGCACTGAATAGCCGTACAGGCGCTGGAGCAGCGGCGGCAGGAGGGCGAGCCCGGCGAGCATCAGCAAGCCGGTCACCGCCATGAAGAAAAGCGCCGTCGTGAAATTTCGATCACCAAACATACGACGCTCGAACAGCGGTTCCCGAGCTGTCATCGTATGGACCACGAACATCCAGAAGGCAGCGATCGTCACGCCCAATTCGACGAGGATCTCGCTGCTCTCGAACCAGTCGAGTTGCTGCCCGCGATCGAGCATCAATTGGAGCGCGCCGAGACCGATCCCGATCAATGCGAAGCCGAACAGGTCGAACTTGCGCGGGTTGAGGTCGGTGCGGGGCATGAAGCGCAGCAGCATCAGCGTCGCCAGAGCCCCTACCGGCAGGTTGACGAGAAAGACCCAGCGCCAATCGAAACTATCGGTCAGCCAGCCGCCGAGCAGCGGGCCAAGGATCGGCCCGATCATGATTCCTCCGCCGAACAATGCCATTGCCTGCGAATGTTTCTCGCGCGGGAAAATGTCGAACAGCGTCGCCTGGCTCAAGGGGACGAGGAAAGCGCCGCTGATCCCCTGGAGCGCCCGAAACGCAACCATTTCGGTCAGCGACTGGGCGATGGCGCACAGAAAACTGGCGATCGTGAAACACACGACGGCGATGATCAGGAGACGCTTGCGGCCGACCTTGTCGGCAAGCCAGCCCGCGATCGGAATGGCAATCGCTGAGGCCACGATGTAGCTCGTCAGTACCCAGTTAATGCTGTCCTGGGTGGCGCCGAGGCTCGCCTGCATGTGAGGCAGCGCGACGTTGGCAATGGTCGTGTCGAGCACCTGGATCAGCACCGCGAGCATCACCGCGACCGTCACCAGCATTCGCCGGCCCGGTTCCAGTACGTGCAGTTCTTCCATTACTTCGCCTGTTCGAGCTCGACGTCGACCTTGGCCGACAGGCCGGCGATCATGTCGCGCGGCGGGACCTGGTCGAAGTAGATGCGGACGGGGACGCGCTGCGTCACCTTGACCCAGTTGCCATTGGCATTTTGCGCCGGGAGGACCGAGAATTCGCTGCCCGTGCCCGAGCCGATGGTGCCGACATGGCCCTTGAGCTTGACCCCGGGATAGGCGTCGAACTTGACCGTGGCGGGAAGGCCGATGTGCATCCGGGCGAGGTCGCCTTCCTTGAAGTTGGCCTCCACCCACGCCTTCTTGTCGCGGACGATCGACAGCATCGACAGGCCGGTGATCGCGGTCTGGCCGACGAGCAATTTGTCGGCCTTGGCGACGACGCCATCGCTCGGCGCGCGGACCGTCGTGTGCTGGAGGTCGAGCTGGGCCTTGGCGACCGCCGCCTGGGCGGCCTCGACCTGGGGCTGGTCGCCGCCGGGAACGATTGCTGCCGCCGCATTGGCCGCACGGGCGCGAGCATCGGCGAGCGAGGTCTGCGCCTTCTGCACCTCGTTGACGGCATCGTCATAGGAGGAGCGCGTGGTGAAGCCCTGCTTGAGCAGTGCGACCTGCCGCGCCAGCGCGCGCTGCTGAATTTGCAGGTTGGCCTCAGCCCCGACGATGTCACCGGAGGTTCCGGCGGCCTGGGTATGAAGTTGGACCGCCGCCAGCCGCGCCGCGGCCAGTTGGGCCTGGGCGTTGGCGAGTGCGACCTGATAGGGCGCGGGATCAACCCGGAACAGGATATCGCCGCGCTTGACGTCCTGGTTTTCGCGGACGTCGACCTCGACCACCGGGCCGCTGACCTGCGTGCTGATCGAGGTGATGTCCTGCTTCACATAGGCATTGTCGGTACCGACCGACTTGCCGCTGTTGAGCCAGAACCAGCCGCCGACGAGCAGGATCAGCAACGGCACTCCAAGCATCAGGATGATGCGCTTGGGGTTGCGTTTGGTCTCGACGACAGTGGCGTCTTCTCCCGTGGCGGCCGGCGTAACCGCCTCCTCGACGCCATGCAGATCCTCGCGGCGCGCTTCGGCGGCGGGAGCGGAATCAAGTTTCTTCATCTGGTTCATGCGGAAGCCCTGCTGGTCTTGTCCTGGCTGTTCGGCGGCGATTGCGGGTGCGACAAATTATCGCGAATGCGGGCCAATCCTGAGCGCATGGCGTCGATTTGCGCCGGTTCGAGACCGTCGAACGCCTCGGCCCCCATCTCGGTTGCAAGCCCGCGCAATTGATCGAGGATCGGCGTCGCCTTGTCGGTCAACGCAAGGCGCCACGCCCGGCGATCGGCCGGGTCGCGGCGGCGCTCGACCAAGCCCGCCTCCTCCAGCCGGTCGATGATCCGGCACAGCGTGATCGGCTCGATGTCGAGCCGGTCAGCCAGTTCGACCTGGCGCAAATTCGTCTCACGGCCAAGCGCCAGCATCACTCGCCACTGCGCGCGGGTGACGCCCAGCGCGGTCGCGCGCCGGTCATAGGCGCGGCGGATGCTATGCGCCGTTTCGGCGATTTCCCACGGGAGTAGTTCGAATTTCATGGTGCGCATATAATAAGCATACTCATTGATTGCAAGTGGCTACTAATCCAACCTCGCTCGAGGAGGTGGGCTTGTTTGCGGCGGCACGGCGGGGCAAGCACGGCCATGATGACGATCCCGCCAACCACCAGCGCCGATATCGGGGCGCTGCTCGACCAGCTCGAAACGATCTACGAGACGTCCGTCGCCAATCTGCGCACCGCGCTGGGGCGCTACGCGAACGACGGGACAAGACCTGACCTTGCCGAGCGTCGCGCCGGCCTGTTCGCCTATCCCGAACTGCGCATCGACTATGACCCCGAGGCCCCGCCGCCGACCCCGGCGCGGGCCTTTGCGCGGCTCAATCAGCCCGGGACCTATGCGACGTCGGTGGCGCGCCCGGCGCTGTTCCGGGACTATCTGACCGAACAGCTCGAACATCTCGTGCGCGACTATCCGGTGCGGATCAGCGTCGACCGGTCGGGAAGCGAAATCCCTTATCCGTTCGTGCTCGACGGGGCCGAGCTGGCACTGGGGGCGATCACCACCGCCGAGCTGTCGCGCTGGTTTCCATCATCCGAACTGGTCCACATCGGCGACGAGATCGCCGATGGCGAATGGGCGTTCAGCGACGACCTGGTCCGTCCGCTGGCGCTGTTCGATGCACCGCGAACCGATTTCAGCCTGGCGCGGCTGCGGCACTACACGGGAACCCCGACCGAGCATTTCCAGAAGTTCGTCCTGTTTACCAACTATGTTCGTTATGTCGATGAATTCGTTCGCTTTGCGGTCACGGAACTGCGCAATCCGGAGAGCCGCTTCACCGGCCTCAGCGTGCCCGGTGCGACGTTCGAACATGGTGACCTCGCCGACGCCGAGGCGCAGATCGCGGCGGGGGTGTGGCGGCGCCACCAGATGCCGGCCTATCACCTGCGCACGGCCAGCGGGGACGGCATCACGCTCGTCAACATCGGGGTCGGCCCGTCCAACGCGAAGACGATCTGCGACCATATCGCGGTGCTTCGCCCCGAGGCGTGGCTGATGATCGGGCATTGCGGCGGACTTCGGCCGAGCCAGACGATCGGCGACTATGTCCTCGCCCATGCCTATTTGCGCGACGATCACGTCCTCGACGGCGTGCTGCCGCCCGAAATCCCGATCCCGGCGATCGCCGAGGTCCAGACCGCGCTGGTCCGCGCCGCGGCGCTGGTCACGCGCGAAGACGAGGACGGATTGAAGCAGCGGCTGCGCACGGGGACGGTGGTGACCACCGACGACCGCAACTGGGAGCTTCGCTACACCTCATCGGCGCTGCGCTTCAACCAGAGTCGCGCGGTGGCGATTGACATGGAGTCGGCGACCGTCGCGGCGCAGGGCTATCGCTTCCGGGTGCCCTACGGCACCTTGCTGTGCGTGTCGGACAAGCCGCTTCACGGCGAACTCAAGCTGCCCGGTCAGGCCAATGCCTTTTACGAGCGCGCGATCAGCCAGCACTTGCGGATCGGGATCGAAACGCTCGACCTGCTTCGGCAGGAGGGCGACGGGCTGCACAGCCGCAAGCTCAGGAGCTTCGACGAACCGCCGCTGCGTTAGCGGGTGAGATTGCGGGTTCGGCCGACGGCAGGCACCCGTTGACCCTTAACAAGCCAGCCCGCCAGCGCATCGATGTCGAGGCCGGCGTCGACCGGGTCGCTGCCCTGGGTCAGGACCGAAAAACCGTCGCCGCCGTTGGCGAGGTAATTGTTGGTGGCGACGCGGTAGCGGGCGGTGGGCGAGACCGGCTTGCCGCCGAGGCGGAGCGCGACGATCCGGCTGCCCGCCGGGCGTGACAGGTCATAGTCGAAGGTAAAGCCGGCCGAGGGGACGAGTAGCGAGGGAGTCGCGCCGGGGGCGTAGCTTGGCGACTGGAACTGCTGTTCGAGCAACGACTTCAGCTGCGCGCCGGTCAGCATCTTGACCACGACCTGGTTATGGAAAGGCACCATCGAGAAAACTTGTCCGTAGGTCACCGCTCCGCCGGAACCGGGGACCAGCGCGACGCGCACCCCGGTTGCGTTGACCAGCGCCAGCTGCGCGCCCGCCGCGCGGCCGGCGTCGAGGAAGGCGTCGGCATTGAGGTTGGCTGCCGGGCTCTCGCGGTCCTTGTCGTCGCGCGAGGCAGGGCCGGCGAGATGGCCGATGACGCGATTGGCGACCGGCGCGGCAGCAGCGACGTAGCGGTCGACGAGCGCCTTGACCGCTGGCTCCTCGCCGCGCTCGGCGGTGCCGGTGACATGGTTTTCGGCGCGCTGGGCGACGAGGCGGTGCGAGGCAGGGTCGAAGTCGAGGGCCAGGGTCGAGTAGAGATAGCCATATTTGCCGGCGCTGGTCAGCAGCCGTCCGCCGCGACGGCAGATGTAGCCATAATGGGTGTGGCCCGAGACGACCGTGGCAATCGCCGGGTCGAGCTTGTCGAGGATCGGCAGGATCCCTCCGTCGATCCCGTCGCAGCCCTGGCCGGTGGTGAAGGCGGGGAGCTTGCCGCCCTGGTGGATGAGCAGGACGATGGTGTCGGCGCCTGCCGCTTTGAGCTCGGGGACCAGCGCGTTGGCAGTCGCGGCTTCGTCGGTGAAGGTGAGGCCGGCCGCGCTTGCCGGGCTGACGAGGCCCCCGGTTCCCTTGAGCGTCATGCCGATGAAGCCGATTCGAATGGGGCCGAACTGGCGGATTGCGGTCGGGGCGAACAAGGTGACGCCGTCTGCCGTTCGGACGTTGGCGGCGAGGAAGCGGAACTTCGCGCCGGCGAAAGGCTCGATCCGGCACGGGGTGAGCGTGGTGAACTTCGCGCAGCCGCCGGCCTGCATCCGCCAGAGTTCGCGCGGGCCCTTATCGAATTCATGGTTGCCGACGGCGTTGAGGTCGAGCCCGACGAGGTTCATCGCGGCGATCGTCGGTTCGTCGAGGAATGCGCCCGAGACGAGGGGCGAAGCGCCGATCAGGTCGCCGGCCGAGACGGTGATCGAGTAAGGGTGGCCGCGCCGTTCGTCGGTGAGTGCGCGGGCGAGCCTTGCGACACCGCCGCTGGCGAGCATCGACCTGGTGCCGTCGGGGGCGGTGACTTCGATCGGCGGCGGAGCGACGATGTTGCCGTGGAAATCATTGAAAGCAAGGATTTGGACTTCGATCGGGGCCGCGACGGGAGACGCTACGGGACGGGTGGCGACCTGCGGGGCGGCGCAGCCGGCGAGCAGGATGGTGACCGCGAAAACCAATGATCTCAAGCGCATGAACGACTCCCTTTGGCACGCCCTGTCGCAGCGTCTAGGGACAGTTTCATGACCGACCAAGAGCTCATCGCCGCCGCCCGCACCGCCGCGCTGCGCGCTTATGCACCCTATTCGAAATTTTCGGTCGGATGCGCGGTCGAAAGCGTCGATGGCGAGGTCGTCACGGGCGCGAACATGGAGAATGCCTGTTACCGGCTGGGCGTGTGCGCGGAAGTCTCGGCGCTGACCGCCGCTCAGGCCAGGTTCGGGCTGGCACAGGTCGCGCGGATTGCAGTCGCGGGGGGCGATGGGTCAGGGGTCGCGCTTGGCGGACGCTCGCCGGTCACGCCGTGCGGCGGATGTCGCCAGGCGATCCTGGAGGCGGCCCAGCTGGGGGGCCGCGACGTGTCGGTGCTTTGCGCCAGCGGCGACGGCACGGTGGTCGAGACCCATATGATCAGCAGCTTGATTCCGTTCGGCTTCGGCCCGGCCGCGCTCGCCGACGGCGGCTGACGCCGGTTTCAGGGGACCTCGACCGGCCTCATCGCGACGACGAAATGTGCGCCGGGGATAAGGCGCCATCCGGCTCGGCGATCGGCCATGTCAGGCCGGGTTCAGCAGCGCCAGTTTCTCGGCGAACGTTCCGTCGCGCTCGGCGAAACGCAATGGCTTGACCCGCTCGACGAGGATTTCGGGCGGGGTGGGGACCTGCGCGAACAGGCGCATCACTTCGTCGGCATAGTCGTCGAGCGGCTGATAGGCGGCATTGCTCGCCTGGCCCGGGGTCAAGTCGGTCTGCACGCCCGGAGGGGCGAGCTCGATCACCTCGACCCGCCCCTTGAGCGCCTCGCGCAGCGTCAACGTGTAGCTGTGCATTGCCGCCTTGGTCGCCGAATAGGTCGGGGCGCGCTTGGTGGGCACGAAGGCGAGGCCCGAGGTGACGTTGACGATCGCGCTGTCGGGCTGCGCCACGAGATGGTCGAGCAGTGCATCGGAAAGGCGGATCGGGCCGAGGATGTTGGTCGTGATGACCGCCTCCGCATCGTGCAGGTTGCGCGGCGCGCCGGCATTTTCGAGCGGCATGATCCCGGCGTTGTTGATGAGGATGTTGAGGTTCGAATGCGTCGCGGCGATGTGGCGGGCGAAATCGCGGATCGCTTCGGGATCGGCGACGTCGAGCAATTCGGCGTGCATCCGCTCGCGCCCGGCGATGGTCTCGTCGAGCGGGGCACGGCGGCGGCCAGTGACGATCACCTCATTGCCGAGGTCGTGGAAGCGGTGGGCAAGGGCGCGGCCGATGCCGGTGCCGCCACCGGTCATGAGGATGGTGTTGCCGGTCATTTTCATCGCTATTGGCCTTCCGCTCGGTGTCGCCGGTCAACCTCCGGCAAGGCTAAAAGATGCGGTCATTCGACGCGCAGGCGCGAACCCTGCAGATAATCGATGCGGATGCGGACCCATTCGCCGACCATGTCCCGCCCGCCTTTGCGCGGGGGGCGGACGAGGAACTGCCACGCGGCCTGGCGAACGGCGCTGGCGAGATGGCTTCCGGGGGGCGAATTGCCGAGTTCGACGCAATCCTCGACATGATAGCGGGCGGCGGTGCGGCAGGCGACGAGGCCCCAGCCGCCGCCATCCGGCATGCGCGGCGGGAGGTAACCGCTAAGTTCGCGGTCGGTCGGTTCGCGGTACCATTCGGCGGCATAGAGCGGCTGGCCATTGGGACCGGTCCCCACGCGCGCGGTGTCGCCGGCGCCGTCGGCGAGCTGCGCGTCACTGCCGCTGTCCTGCGCGGGCGAGGGAACGCCCTTGCTGCCGAGATTCTTGATGTCGGCCGTCTCGAGGTCCTTTTGCGTGAGGATGATCATCGGCAGGCTGTGGTCGGCGGGAGGGGTCGGCAGCTTGATCCTGGGCGGTGGCGGGACGAAGCGCGGCGGGGTGACTGGGGTCGCCCTCTTCGCGCTCCTGGGGCGCTGGCGGCGCGTTTGCGTCACGTCCTCTTCGGCATTGGGAATGAGATCGACGCTGAGCGTGCCGTTCTTCGCCATCGGCACCGGGCGTTCGACGCCAAGCCCGAGCAGCGCGAGCACGACCAGCAGCTCGACGCCGATCGCAAGCGCCAGCCCCGTCGCGCGGCGACGCCTGGTGGAGTGGTCGAGGGTGGCGGGGAGCCGGTAGGCGGCGCTCATGGCTGGCGCGGCCTAGGGGAGGTCAGGGCAGGGGACAAGCCCGCGCCTCCCCGTAACATGGGGTCAGGCGGCGAGCCGAAGCTCGTCGGCGACGGGCTCGTCGGCAAGGGCGACCGCTTCGACCGTGGGGACGGGCGCGACGGCGTCGGGGAAGATCAGGCGCGTCGCGAGCACGACAGCCCCGACCGCGACATAGCCGACAACGGTCCACAACGGCTGCCACAAGATGAGGGGGACCAGCGCGACGCGGAACCAGTTCGCGCTGATTCTGAAATCGTCACCCAATGCTTCGCATACGCCGAAGATGGCGGCCTGGCGGTCGATGATCGGGGTTTTGGCGGGGGTCAGCATGGAGGGCTCCGGGCAGAATTGCGGTTGCCTCTCCAGAAGCAAGGGCCGTGCCATTTTTGGCCAGCGGCTGATTTGCGGCAGTTTTACCGATAAATCATGGACTAGATGTGACGCCGGCTTGGCCGGGCGCACGAAGGGTTGGGATTTTCCGCCATCTCCGCCCGCCGGAGCGGGAGGCGTTGAAGGACGCTATTGATCGAGGAAGCTGCGCATCTTGCGCGACCGGCTCGGGTGCTTGAGTTTCCTCAGCGCCTTGGCCTCGATCTGGCGGATGCGTTCGCGGGTGACCGAGAATTGCTGGCCGACTTCCTCGAGCGTGTGGTCGGTGTTCATCCCGATCCCGAAGCGCATGCGCAGCACGCGTTCCTCGCGCGGGGTGAGCGACGCCAGCACCCGCGTCACGGTTTCCTTGAGGTTGGCCTGGATCGCGGCATCGACCGGAATGACGGCGTTCTTGTCCTCGATGAAATCGCCGAGGTGCGAATCCTCCTCGTCGCCGATCGGGGTCTCGAGGCTGATCGGCTCCTTGGCGATCTTCATCACCTTGCGAACCTTCTCGAGCGGCATCGAGAGGCGTTCGGCGAGTTCCTCGGGAGTCGCTTCGCGGCCGGTTTCGTGGAGGAACTGGCGGCCAGTGCGGACGAGCTTGTTGATCGTCTCGATCATGTGGACCGGGATGCGGATGGTTCTTGCTTGATCAGCAATGCTGCGGGTGATCGCCTGGCGAATCCACCAGGTCGCGTAGGTCGAGAACTTGTAGCCGCGGCGATACTCGAACTTGTCGACCGCCTTCATCAGGCCGATGTTGCCTTCCTGGATGAGGTCGAGGAATTGCAGGCCGCGGTTGGTGTATTTCTTGGCGATCGAGATGACGAGGCGGAGGTTGGCCTCGACCATTTCCTTCTTGGCGATGCGCGCCTCGCGCTCGCCCTTCTGGACCTGGTTAACGATCAGCCGGAACTCGGGGAGCGACATACCGGTCTGCTGGGCGATCTCGGCGATCTCGCCGCGGATGCGCTCGACGCTGTCTTCCTCGGCGGCGGCGAAGGCGGCAAATTTCTTGTCGATCTTCGACGCACGCTCGAGCCAGCTGTCATCGAGCTCGGCGCCCATGTAAC
>JALYIX010000171.1 GCA_030775565.1 Pseudomonadota bacterium
AGTGCAACCTGTTCGGCACTCGGCGCAACCGGCGCGGCCTTGGGCACGGCGACGGCGAGACGCGTCGCCGAATCGCGCAGCGCGAGGCGGAGCGGCTGGCCCGGGTCGCTCGCGGCCGGGGCGATGCCGGTCAGCGCAGCAACTTGGTCGGACACGCGCGCGGGCTTCGCCATCGCCATCCACGACTGAATGCGGGCGTCGAGCTGGTCGGCCGAGACGTCCTGCGCGGCGACGCTCCGCGCCCCGACCCAATCCCCCGAAAGCGCCAGCGCAAGCGCGAGATTCTGGCGGACGCGGCTGTCGGCGCCGACCTGTTCGGCTGCCTGGCGAAGTACGCCTGCGGCGTCTTGGGGATGCCCGGCGAGCGCCATGGCGAGGCCATAGTCGGACGGGTCAAGCAGGGTCTTGGCGGCGTCGAGGAACGACAGCGCCTGCGCGTTCTTGCCCTGGGCAATGCTGACCAGCGCCATCTTCAGCACGACTTGCGGCTGGTTCGACTGGAGCGTCAGCGAGTCTCGATAAGCGGCCTCGGCGGACGAGAAGCGCCCTGCGGCGAAATAGCAGTTGCCGAGCAACGCGCGAAAGCCCGCGTCGTCGGGGGTGGCCGCAACCGCGCGCTCAGCGAAATCGACCGCCTGGACCGCGCTGCCGGTCATCAGCGCCATCTGTGCGCGGCTTGCCAGACCGACGTCGGCGCTGTTCATTTTACCGACCGAAGTCGAGGCCGTTCGCGGCGCGTGGGTGGCGCAACCGGCCAGCGCTGTTGCCAGGAGGGCGGCGCCGATCGCGGTGCCGATGCGAAGTGTCGAAGTCATCGAAAGTCCCCCCTTATGGTTATCGGACGTCAACTGGCCTTGCGCAGGCCGGGCGCATTGCCCGCCATCGCATCGAGTTCTGGCATCTCCGCCAGCAGCTGGTCGAGCGCGTCGGTCACCAGCATCTGCGCCGAGCGGCCGGTGACAGCGCAGGCGAGACGAAGCTTCATGTGACGCGCCGGATCGAGCCGCAGGGTGAAGGCCGACTTGGCCTTGCTGCCCGGGGCGGCGCGCGGTGTCGGCGCGCGGGTCGGCGCGGGCTGCGCGATCCGCCTGGTCGTTAGCGTGGGGGTCGGCGCAACCGCGGCGAACTCCATCGGCTCGGCCGTCGGATCTTCCTCATCCTCCTCGCCTGGGGCGAGATCATAGCCGGCGAAGCGATCGGCCAGTTCGGCCTGCTGTTCATGGACCGGCGACGTCGAAAGCCCGACTGCGGCCGACGGCCCCGACGGGGTCAGGCCCGCCAGCGGATTGCGGATCGCCGGTTCAGGAGCAACCTCGCCGAACGCGTCATGGTCCGCGTCGCGCACGGCGGCGAGCGCCGGCTTGGGCGGTTCGAAGCCCATGTCGTTCCAGCCGAGATCCTCAAGCGTTCCACCCAGTTGCGCGAATCCCTGGGGACGCATCGCCGGGCGCGCCGCACCCTTGCGGGCGAGCAGGCCGGAGGAAAGAGAAGCGAAAGCCTTGGGCTCACCCATCGTCCGCACTCCCTTACTGGCCAACGACGCGGCGGCCAAAGCCACCAACCGGTCGCGGCGACGCCACCGCTGCCATGCCGCTGCCCGGGGCGGCGAACACAGTGCGGCGGAAATTCTTTTCGAGGCGGTCCGAAATATAATCCCACAGCTCGACGATCTCGCGCGCCGAGCGGCCCTTGGGATCGACTTCCATGACCGTGCGGCCGTCGATCATCGACGCGGCATAATCGGTGCGGTGGTGAAGGGTGACCGGAGCGACGGTGCCGTGCTGCGACAGCGCGACCGCGGCTTCGTAGGTGATCTTGGCCTTGGGCGTGGCGCCGTTGACGACGAAGATCAACGGCTTGCCGGCGCGATCGCAGAGGTCGACCGTGGCGCCGACGGCGCGCAGATCGTGCGGGCTCGGGCGGGTTGGAACGACGACGAGCTCGGCCACGGCGATAACCGACTGGATAGCCATGGTGATCGCCGGCGGCGTGTCGATGACGGCGAGCCGGAAGCCCTGCTGGCGGAGGACCTCGAGATCCGAGGAAAGCCGCGCGACGGTGGTCTGGGCGAAGGCCGGCATGTCGGCCTCGCGCTCGTTCCACCAGTCGGCGAGTGAGCCTTGCGGATCGATGTCGATCAGGCAGACGGGGCCAGCCCCGGCCAACTGTGCCTGCACCGCGAGATGCCCGGAAAGGGTCGTCTTGCCCGATCCGCCCTTCTGCGATGCCAAAGCCAGAACGCGCATTCCATTCCCCTCGTCCGATGACGTGTTCGGGGCATCAACTGCGGGCAAAGCTCCTAAAGTCTGGTTAACAAGGATCCGACCTTGTTGCGCGGGAGCCGAAGCGCGCTAGGTTCGGCTCCTGCGCGGGGGAACGAGGATGCACGAATTTTTGCTGATGGCGGCAGTGATGGCCGCGTCACCGACCAGCACGCCGAGCGTCAAGGCAGGAATCGAGGCATGGAGCCGGGGCGACGCTGCCGGGGCGATGGCGAATTGGGGGCCGCTCGCCGCCAGGGGCAATCCGGACGCGATGTTCAATCTCGGCCAGCTTTATCGGCTCGGCCGCGGCGTGCCGATCGATCTTGGCGAGGCCGAGCGCTGGTACACTGGCGCGGCCCGTGCCGGCCACGTCGATGCACAGACCCAGCTGGGGATGATGTTGTTCCAGAACGGCGATCCGCGCGCCGCGGTGGCTTGGCTGCAGCGCGCGGCCGACAAGGGCGATGCGCGGGCGCAACTGCTCTACGGTACCGCGCTGTACAATGGCGACGGCGTGGCGAAGCGCGACGTGTTGCTGGCCTATTCCTATGTCGCCAAGGCGGCGGCGCAGGGCCTCGGGCCGGCGAAATCGACCCTGGCGGAGATGGACCGCGATATTCCGCCGCAGCTTCGCCGCCTTGCGCTGGCGACCGCGGGAGCGAACGCCGTCGGACGACCCAAGCCCATTCTCCCCATGGCGGCGGAAAAGCCCGCGCCCCCGTCCCCGTCCCCGACCCCTCGTACGGTCGCGGTCGCGCCGGCAGCGAGCGGCAACTGGCGAGTCCAGCTTGGTGCCTTTGCCCAGCGCGCAGCGGCCGATGCCCTGTTCCGCAAGATCGCCAGCAGCCTGCCTGGCAGGCAAGCCTATTTCGTTCCGGCCGGCGGGGTGACCCGGCTTCAGGCGGGGCCCTTTGCGTCGAGGGCGGAGGCCGCGACCGCCTGCTCGGCGCTGACCGCGCGAGGCCAGCCCTGCTTCCCCGTCGCGGCGCGCTAGACCTCGACCCATTGGGTGCGAGCGAGGCCCTGCGCCCACAGCAAGGCATCGAGGCCGTGATGGTCGAGCCGGGCGTCGGCGACCGCCGCCAGCGCGGGCTTGGCGTGATAGGCCACGCCCCACCCGGCCGCTTCGACCATCGCCTTGTCGTTGGCGCCGTCGCCGAGCGCCATGGTGGCCTCAGGCGCAAGGCCTAGCCGAAGGGCGCTTTCCTCAAGCGAGGCGCGCTTGGTCGCCGAATCGACGATCGGACCCTCGACCGCGCCGGTCAGCTTCCCGTCGCGAATCTCGAGCCGGTTGGCGCGGACCTCGTCGAAGCCGAGCATCCGGCCGACCGGCGCGGCAAAGGCGGTGAAGCCCCCCGAGACGAGCAGGCAGCGCGCGCCATGTTCGCGCATCGTTGCGACGAGGGTGGCCGCGCCGGGGTTGGACCGGACACGCTCGCGGAGGCACTGGGCGACGATGGTTTCGTCGAGCCCCCGCAGCAGCGCAACCCGTGCCCGGAGTGCGCCGGCGAAGTCGAGTTCGCCCTGCATCGCTCGCTCGGTGATCTCGGCCACTTCGGGCTTGACCCCGGCATAGTCGGCCAGTTCGTCGATGCATTCCTGCCCGATCATCGTCGAATCCATATCCGCGACGAGCAACGGGCGGAGGCGGGGGCCGGCGGTGATCGGCAGCAGGTCGACCCCTTCCCAGCCTTCCGCCGGTGGGACGGACCCGGCAAATTCGAGATCGAGCGCGTGCCCCTCGTCGACCCACGCGCGCCGCCTCGCGCCGAATCGGGTGCAGGCCGCATCGGCCAATCTATCGTCGAGCCGTCCGGCTGCTATCAGCGTTGCAATGGTCACGTCACTTCCTCCGCTCGCGCTCATTGCCGGTCCGACCGCGAGCGGCAAGTCGGGGCTTGCGCTCGCCCTGGCCGAGGCCACAGGCGGGGTGACCATCAACGCCGACAGCGCGCAGCTCTACCATGACCTCGACATCCTCAGCGCCCGCCCCTCCCCCGCCGACCTCGCCCGCGCCGAGCACCGGCTGTACGGCGTCCTCGACGGTGCCGACCCCTGCTCGGCGGCGCGCTGGGCGGCAATGGCGCGCGCGGAAATCGATTCGATCCAGACCATGGGTCGGCTGCCGATCCTCGTTGGCGGCACCGGGCTGTACCTGCGCACCTTGCTCGACGGGATTGCGCCGATCCCGCCGATCAACCCAGCGGTTCGGGACGAGGTCCGGACCGCAGACGTGGCCGCCAATCGCGCCTCGCTTATCGCGCTGGACCCGGTCGCGGCGGCACGGCTAGGCCCCGCCGACACCACGCGAATCGCCCGCGCGCTCGAGGTCGTCCGATCGACCGGCAAGCCGATCGGCGCGTGGCATGCGGCGAGGAGCGGCGGGATTGCAGGCGACGTCGCGCTCCGCCCCTTGCTATTGCTCCCACCGCGCGACTGGCTCTTCCCCCGCTGCGATGCCCGGTTCGCGGCGATGCTCGACGGCGGCGCGCTGGGCGAGGTCGAAGCACTGCTCGCCCGCGGGCTCGATTTCGAGTTGCCGGTGATGCGCGCGATCGGGGTGCGCGAAGTGGCGGGACTGGTGCGCGGCGAGTTGACCCGTGCCGAAGCCCTCGCCGCTGGCGCGCAAGCGACCCGCCGCTATGCCAAGCGGCAGTATACCTGGTTCGCCAACCAGCCTCCGGCCGGCTGGACCCGCTTTACCGCGCCGCTCGAAGAGGGTTCGCTCTCTGCCGCGCTGGCGATGCTGGCGCCAGGCGCCTAGCAAGGCGCGATGCAGCTGCTCCGCGATCCCGCCATCGATCCTGCCCCGCTCGCCGGCAAGCGGATCGCCATCCTCGGCTATGGCAACCAGGGCCGGGCACAGGCGCTCAACCTCGTCGACGGCGGGTTCGACGTCGTCGTCGGGCTGCGCGCTGGCTCGGCGAGCATGGTGCGAGTCGCCGCCGACGGACTGCTCGCCTGCCCCGTCACGGCTGCTGTCGCCGACGCCGACCTTATCATGCTGCTTGCTCCCGACGAGACGCTCGCCACCCTCTATCGCGAGATTGAGCCCGTGCTTCGCCCCGGCGCCGCGCTCGGCTTTTCGCACGGCCTTGCCATCCGCTTCGGGCTGATCGCGCCGCGCGCTGACCTTGATGTCGTAATGGTCGCGCCCAAGGGCCCCGGCACCGCGCTCCGCTCGCTTTACACCCAGGGCAAGGGAATGATTGCACTCTGGGCGGTCGCGCAGGACGCAACCGGCAAGGCTGGCGCAGTTGCGCGGGCCTATGGCGCTGCGATCGGCTGTGGCCGCGCCGGCCTGATCGCATCGAGCTTTGCCGAGGAATGCGAGGCCGATCTGTTCAACGAGGCTGCGGTCGTCTGGGGCGCGGTCCCGGCGATTCTCGAGGCGGGGTTCGAGACGCTGGTCGAGGGCGGGATCGCGCCCGAGGTCGCCTTCCTCGAATGCGTCGGCGAATTGAAGCTGCTGGCCGAGCTGGTCGAGGCGCGCGGCCTCGCCGGGATGCGCGAAGCGATCAGCAACACCGCCGAACTCGGCGCGGTGCTCGGCGGCCCGCGGCTGGTCGATGAAGGCGTGAAATCCAAGATGCGCGAGATGCTGGCCGAAATCCGCGGCGGCGACTTCGCGGCGCGCCTCAACGACGAAGAAGCGAGCGGCTATCCCCTGCTCCGCGCGGCGCGCGAGCGGGCTGCATCTTCAGCGGTCGAGCGCGCCCGCCAGTCGCTGGAAGATCAGGCCGCGCGCCCGTGAAGCCGGGCGAAGGTATCGAGCTCGGCACGCAGGTTCGGTTCGACCAGTGGCCCGACCAGCCGCTGGACGATGTCGGGCAGGAGTTCGGGCGAGCCATATTCCTGATAACCCATTTCCCAGTCAGGAAAACTGCGCGCGGCGATCGGCCTGCGAGCAAGTTGGACCAGCGCGAAGTGACGCTGGTCGGCGCGGATGCGGTCGTAGGCGGCGTCGAGCAGGGCGCCGGGCCCTTCGAGCACCTGGAGAAAGCGCCGGCCACCAATGATCAGCAAGCCGCTTAGCTTATCGCGCGCATTATTCCGCCGCGACGTGGCCAGAATATCGTGAATCTCGTGCGACAGCGGCTCGCGGCGCGCGGTCGAAATATAGATGATCTGTTCCATGCCTAACTCGTATGCAGCAAGTCCTACCTGGGAGCCTCGCTAGCCCGGAAAGGATAACGCGAAGTTACCGGGGCGGCGGAAGCGACGCATTTTCAGCGCCTTCCGAACAATTTCTCGATGTCGGCGTGGGCAAGCTTCACCCAGGTCGGGCGGCCGTGATTGCACTGGCCCGAGCGCGGCGTGACTTCCATTTCGCGCAGCAGGGCGTTCATTTCGGCGACCGACAGCACGCGTCCGGCGCGGACCGAGCCGTGGCAGGCAATCGTCGCGGCGACATGGTCGAGGCGGTCGCTGAGCGACTGCGCCCCGCCGAGTTCGGCGATTTCGGCGGCGAGGTCGGCAAGCAGCGCGGCAACGTCGGGCTTGCCCAATGCGGCGGGGACCGCGCGGACGAGCATTGCCGAAGGGCCGAAGCGCTCGATGTCGAGGCCGAGGTCGGAAAGGCCGGGCGCGGCCTCCTCGAGCCGGTCGCAGTCGACCTCGTCGAGTTCAACCGTCTCGGCGATGAGCAGGACCTGACGCGCGATCTCGCCGTCGGTGCGGGCGGCGCGCATCCGTTCGAGCACGAGCCGTTCGTGCGCGGCGTGCTGGTCGACAATGACGAGCCCGTCCTCGGCCTCGGCGACGATATAGGTCTGCGCGACCTGGCCGCGGGCAACGCCGAGGGGATGTGCGAGGACGGGCGCGATCGCCGGTTCGGCGCGCGCGGCCGGGGCGAGCT
>JALYIX010000172.1 GCA_030775565.1 Pseudomonadota bacterium
GGAGGCGACGCTTGCCGTTCCCGACGACCAGCGCCCGATCCTCGGCGGGCGGCGCGGTCATCATGGCGAGCATCTCGGCCATTTGCTGGCCGTGATGCAGCATATCCCGCGCAGCTATCCCGACGCGAAGTGGTAGACCCTTGGCTGAGCAGTTCCACGCGCTGACGGTCGCCGAGATCGTGCCCGAAACCGCCGAGGCGAACTCGATCCGGTTTGATGTCCCGGAGGCGCTGAAGGGCGCGTTCGGCTTCCGCGCCGGACAGCATGTCACGCTGCGGACGAACATCGATGGCGAGGAGGTGCGGCGCAATTACTCGCTGTGCGTCGCGCCCGACCAGGGCGAACTCAAGGTCACCGTCAAGCGCATCGCCGGGGGGGCCTTTTCGAACTGGGTCGCGGATGCGTTGAAGGTCGGCGACACCCTCGACGTCATGTCGCCGCATGGATCGTTCACCGTGCCGTTCGGCGCGGGGCAGGCGAAGCGCTATGCGGCGTTCGCGGGGGGGTCTGGAATCACTCCGATCCTGTCGCTGATCCGCACCGCGCTGGCGAGCGAGCCCGACAGCCGGTTCACCCTATTCTATGGTAATCGCGACAGTAGTTCGGTGATCTTCCTGGAGGCGCTCGCGGACCTCAAGGATGGCTTCATTGGGCGGTTCGAGCTGTACCATTTCCTCAGCGAAGAGGCCGGGGATGTCGCGCTGTTCGACGGGATGCTCGACCGGGCGACCTGTGATGCCGCGCTCGATGCACTCGTCGAGGACGTCGGCGCGGTCGACGAATGGTTCATCTGCGGGCCGGGGCCGATGATGGATGCCGCCGAAGCGGCACTGCTCGATCGCGCGGTTGCGCCGGCGCGGGTCCATATCGAGCGGTTCACGGCCGGGCGCCCGTCCGCCGCGATTGCCGCCGAATTGGCCGAGCTCAAAAGCGCGGCGAGCGGGCTCATGATCGAGGTAACGCTCGACGGGCGGACGCGGCGGGTGACCTTCGATGGCGCCAACATCCTCGATTCGGCGCGCGCCGCCGGCTTGCCCGCCCCCTACGCGTGCAAGGCGGGGGTGTGCGCAACCTGCCGGGCGCGGGTCACGGCGGGCGAAGTGACCATGGGCGCCCGCTATGGTCTGACCGACGAGGAGGTCGCCGCCGGCTTTGTGCTGACCTGCCAATCGGTTCCACGCGGGCCGGGGGTAGCGGTCGACTACGACGGCTGACCGCTTTGCGCCCGCGCCGCTTTCTCGCTAAACGCGCACCATGCTGACCACGCCCAAATCCGCCGCGATTCTCGCGAACCTGCCTGATGTCGAAAGTGACAGCCTGCTTGCGCTGATCGCGATCTGCAACGCCGACCCGCGCCCTGAGAAAATCGACGTCGGGGTCGGCGTCTATCGCGATGCGGTCGGCCACACGCCGATCCTGCGCAGCGTCAAGGCGGCCGAGAAATTGCTGTGGGAGCGGCAGGACAGCAAGGCCTATCTCGGCGGCGCGGGCGACAAGAAGTTCGCCGAGCTGCTCCGCCCGATCGTGCTCGGCGAGCATGCCGGGGACGAGCGGATCCTCGGCGTGCAGACCCCGGGCGGATGCGGCGCACTGAGGCTCGGCTTCCAGATCATCAAGCTCGCGTATCCCGACGCCCGGGTGCTGATGGGGGCGCCGACCTGGCCCAACCACCCGCCGATGGCCAAGGGCTGCGGGCTCGAGATCGCCAACTATCCCTATTACGACAAGGCGACCCAGCAGGTTCGCTTCGACGAGATGATCGCAGCGCTCGACGCGGGGCGGCCGGGCGATGTCGCGCTGCTGCATGGCAGTTGCCACAATCCGACCGGCGCCGACTTGTCGGACGAGCAATGGGACGAGGTGACCCGGGTTGTCGTCCGGCGCGGGCTGCTGCCGTTCGTCGACCTTGCCTATCAGGGACTTGGGCGCGGGCTCGACGAGGATGCGCGGGGCGTGCGCGGGCTGCTCGGCGCGTGCGACGAAGTGCTGGTGGCGCAGAGCTGCGACAAGAATTTCGGCGTCTATCGCGATCGCGTGGGCGCGCTGTTCCTCAAGACGGCCGATAAGCAAGCGAGCGTCAAGACGATGGCGCATGTCCTGCAGATGGCGCGCGAAATGTGGTCGATGCCGCCCGATCATGGCGGCGCGGTGGTGCGCACCGTGCTCGAGGACGCTGCCCTGACCGCCGACTGGCATGTCGAATTGAAGGAAATGCGCGACCGCTGCAACGGTTTGCGCGCGAAGATCGCGGCGGCCGATCCGCGGCTCGCCTATATCGGCAGGCAATATGGCATGTTCTCGATGCTTCCACTCAGCGTCGAACAGGTCGTTGGCCTTCGCGGCAAGCACGCCATCTACATGGCCGACAGCGGGCGCTTCAACGTGCCGGGGATTGCCGACGCCGCGCTCGACCGGTTCATCGCCGCAATCGTCGAAGCGCTTGATAGCTAGGGGCGACCGCTAGACCGGCAGGGCGGTGCTGTACTTGACCCGCTTCAG
Organism: Pseudomonadota bacterium; assembly: GCA_030775565.1. Taxonomy (GTDB): domain Bacteria; phylum Pseudomonadota; class Alphaproteobacteria; order Sphingomonadales; family Sphingomonadaceae; genus Sphingomicrobium. Next base: position 2,500 of record JALYIX010000172.1, read on the forward strand.
TGCGAAGTGCGAGGCCGAGGTCGCGACCGCCGGGTGGTTGAGCAGTTCGGTCATCAGGAACCGCTCATAATCGGCGACGCTGGCGACCGCGACGTGAAGCAGATAATCCCATTCCCCCGAGGTCGAATAGCAGTCCATCACTTCGGGGTGGTCCTGGACGAAGGCGTCGAACGCGGCGCGGGCGTCGGGCGAATGGTTCTTCATCCGCACCTGGCACAGCGCGTCGAGCCCGCGCCCGATCCTGACCGGATCGACCAGGCGAACCGCCGGGCCGAGGACGCCGGTAGCCTCGAGTGCCTTGATCCGTCGCCAGCAGGAGGCCGGAGACGCGCCGACTTCGGCGGCGAGGTCGGCCTGGCTGATGTCGGCGCGTTGTTGGAGGATGCGCAGGATTCGGCGATCGAGCGGATCGAGCGGAATAGACTGAACATCATCGGGCATCGCGCTATCCTTGAAACATCTGTTTCATGAGATAGCCGAACCGCGCGAACTCTGAAAGGACTTTGCAGGAAAGACCGGGTAAGTGTTGCAGTCATGGATGTTGCAACCTCCGCTGCTGGGCGAATGACTGCTGCGGGGGCGGATGCGGCTTCCACGCCACTGGCCGAGCCGGATTGGGCGACCGTTGCACGGCTGGTGACGACGAGCCGCGCGCTCGATGCGCTCGAGGAGAGCGTGCTCGTCCCGGCCAAGAAGATCATGTACCAATTTTCGGCGCGCGGGCATGACCTGGCGCAGGTGTTGCTCGGGCTGCAGCTGAGGAAGGGCGACGCGGCGTGCGGCTATTATCGCTCGCGCCCGCTGCTGCTCGCGCTCGGCG
>JALYIX010000173.1 GCA_030775565.1 Pseudomonadota bacterium
GCCCTCGGCGGCCCAGGCGCAAGGCGACAGTCCCGACGGCGGGGAGGACGGCGGTGACATCGTCGTCACCGGGCAGAAGCCGCGCGGGTCGGTGGTCGGCGATATCCCGCCCGAAAACACGCTGTCGTCGCGCGACATCCGCGCGACCGGCGCAACCAGCATCACCGAGTTGCTCGCCGCAATCGCACCGCAGACCGGCAGCGCGCGGGGACGCGGCGGCGAGGGGCCAGTGCTGCTGCTCAACGGCCAGCGCATCTCGGGCTTCCAGGAGATTCGCGACCTGCCCCCCGAGGCGATCGAGCGGGTCGAGATCCTGCCCGAGGAAGTTGCGCTCAAATATGGCTATTCGGCCGACCAGCGGGTGGTCAACATGGTGTTGCGGCGCCGCTTCCGCTCGACCGCCGTGCGCGGCGATGCGGGGATCGCGACCGATGGTGGCTATGCGACCGGGCTCGCCGACGTGTCACGGCTGATGATCGGGAGCAACGGCCGGACGCAGGCGACACTTCATGCCGAGGCCAATTCAGCGCTCGGCGAAAACGAGCGCCAGCTCGTGCTGCAGCCGCTGCCCAACACGAGCGTCGATCCGCGCGATTATCGAACGCTCGTCGGGTCGCAGAAGAGCCTGCGCGGGACGGTCGTCGCCAACCGCACCGTGCTCGGCGATGTCTCGGCGACGGGTAATCTCGATGTTTCGCACAGCGAGGGGACCAGCCTGTTCGGCGTGCCCAGTGCCGGGCCAGGAGGCGGCTATTATCCGCCCTTTGGGCCGCTCGACCGGATCCGGAAGACCGATACCGCCCATGCCGGGGTCACGCTCAACGGGCAGAAGGCGCGTTGGCGCTGGTCGCTGCTCGGCAATGGCGACGTCGCGCATACGGTGACCAACAGCGACCGCGGGGTCGACGTCAGCGGGGCGACCCCGGTCGAATTCCCGCGCGATCGGTCGCGCTCGACGCGGACCGCGGCGGGGATCGACGGGACGCTCAACGGGCCACTGGCGACGCTCCCGGCAGGGCGCGCCAACGTCACGTTGAAGGCCGGCGTCGATACGCTCCACCTCGATTCGCTGGCGAGCCGCGCGGGGCTCACCAATTCGGCCAGGCTTGGTCGCGACCATGCCGTGGGGTCGGTCAACATCGACCTGCCGATCGCAAAGCGAGGCGGCGCGCTCGGCGCAATCGGCTCGCTGACGCTCAACGCCAATGCCGCGGTCGATCATTACAGCGATTTCGGGACGACGACGAGCCTTGGCGCGGGGGCCAACTGGTCGCCCGCGCCGCGGCTCAACTTCATCACCAGCTTCACTCGCGAGGAGGGGGTGCCGTCGATCAACAATCTCGGCGATCCGATCCTGACGACGCCGGGGACGCGCGTGTTCGACTATTCGCGCGGCACGACCGTGCTGGTGACGGCAACGACGGGAGGCAATCCGGCGCTTCTTGCCGATCGCCGCAAGGTGTGGAAGCTCGGCGCCAACTGGCAGCCGTGGGAAAAGACCGACCTTCGCTTGCGCGCTGACTTCGTCTCGTCGCGCTTGACCAACCCGGTCCAGACCTTCCCGGGGCCGAGCCCGGTGATCGAAGCCGCGTTCCCGACCCGCTTCATCCGCGACGGCCAAGGCAACCTCACCGCGGTCGACTTCCGCCCGGTCAATTACGACAGTGCGCGCAGCGAGGTGGTGCGGATCGGGTTCGACTTTACCAAGCCGTTGAAGTCGGCAGCACCGCCCCAGGCGCTGATCGACCAGTTCCGCCGGATGCGCGCTCAGGCTGGAGGAGGCGGGCGCCCCGCTGACGGTGGCGATCGTGGTGGCGATCGCGGCGGTGATCGTGGTGGCGGGGGATTTGGTGGGCGCGGTGGCGGCGGCGGTGGCGGGCCGTTCGGCGGTGGGCAGCGCGGGCGACTGACCTTCTCGCTGACCGACACGGTCGCGCTGGTCGACAAGGCGGTCATCCGCCAGGGCCTGCCCGAACTCGATTTCCTCAACGGCTCTGCCTCCAGCGGCGGCAGCGGCGGAGGTCGCGCGCGGCACACGATCGAGGCGCAGGCGGGCTATTTCAACAATGGCCTCGGCGCTCGGTTCTCGGCCAATTACCGCACCGCGACGCGAGTCGGAGGCGGCCCCAACGGTGACCTAAACTTCGCCCCGCTGGCGACCTTCGACCTCAGGCTGTTCGCCAATCTCGGCGACAATCTGGCGCTGCTCGCCAAGCACCCCTGGCTGCGCGGGACGTCAATCCGGCTCGAAGCGAACAACCTGCTCAACGAGCGGCCGCGGGTCCGCGACAATTATGGCATGGTGCCCGCAGGCTACCAGCAGGACCTGCTCGACCCGATCGGCCGGACGGTCAGCATCTCGATCCGCAAACTCTTCATCCCGAGCCGCTTTTTCCAGCGGGCGCGGAACCAGCAGCGGAGCTAGCGGGCCTTCGACTGTCGCTCGCGCTCAAGCGCCTCGATAATCACCTGGTTGGCCGCGGCGCGGTCGCCCCAGTGGCCGATGCGAACCCACTTTTCGGGCTCCAAGTCCTTGTAGTGGGTGAAGAAATGCTCGATCTGCTTGAGCACGATCCCGGGTAGGTCGGTCGCCTCCTGGACGTCTTCATAATAAGGGGTCGTCTTGACCTCGGGTACCGCGAGCAACTTCTCGTCGCCGCCGGCCTCGTCCTCGAGGAACAGCACCCCGACGGGGCGGCAGCGGATGACGCTGCCCGGCATCAACGCCCAGCGGTTCATGACGAGGCAGTCGATCGGGTCGCCGTCGCCGCCCAGCGTCTGCGGAATGAAGCCGTAATTGGCGGGATAGCGCATCGGGGTGTGGAGGATGCGATCGACGAAGATCGCCCCCGACACCTTGTCGAGCTCATATTTGACGGGCTCGCCGCCGATCGGGACTTCGATGAGCACGTTGATGCTGTGCGGCGGATTGGAGCCCGCGGGGATGAGGTCGATGTTCATGATCGGGGCGCTCTAGCCGCTCGCACGGCCAGAGCAACCCCTTCATCTTTCTGTCATATCCCGGGTCAGCGCGGCGCGAGCAGCGTGTCGAGCGCGCCGGTGCCGGTGCCGACCTTCTCGAACCGCGGATAGCGCAGGCCGTCGTAATAAGGGACCGACACGGTGCGTACCTCGTCGCCGCGCTTGACGATCAGGCTGAGCGGGCTCGATCCGCCCTTGGCCGCGGTAATCGCCTCGCTCAGGACGTCGTCGCTGTAGGCGCGGCCGTTGACCGAGACGATCTCCTGGCCATTGGCGAGCCCCGCCTGGTACGCCGGGAAGCCCCAGCGCACGCCGCCGATCTTGGCACCCTTGGCGACCGCGAAGCCGAGCGAATAGCTGAAATCGGCGAGCTTGCGCGCCTTGAACATCGCCTTGGCGGTGTCGGTCGGCTTGTCGGTATAGACCAGGCGGTAGCCCGACTTGGTGAAGCCATCGAGCGGCGCCTTGGGGTTGACGTCATAGACGCGCGCCTTGAGGAATCCCGCCCAGTCGTAAGGCGCGACGGTGTTGAGCGTCCTGACGACATCGTCGAGCGTGTAGGTCACTTCGCCCCAGTCGCCATCGTTGATGCCGAAGAAGGCGTGGGCGAAATCGTCCATGCCGCGCTTGCCCGCGGTCTTCTCGCGGATGATGGCGTCGGCCTCGGTCCAGATCAGCAGGCCCTCGTTGTAATAATCCTCGGCGCGGCTGAAGCTCGGCCAGGGCTGCGGGCTGCGATTGGACAGGATCGGGTCGTTGGTGGTGTCGACCATCGGTCGCCACGCCCGCCCGGGGAGATTGTCGAGCCCGGCGGCGATCAGCGCGAGCTTGTCGAGCACCTGGCTCTTGGTCGACATTCCCGAGCGCGCTTCAAGGACATGCCCCCAGAATTGCGTCTGGCCTTCATAAACCCACAGCAGGCTGTCCTGCATCGGGGTGCGATAGTCGGGGGTCCACAGGTCGGCCGGGCGGCGGAACTTGCCATCCCAGCTGTGGGTGAATTCGTGCGGCAGCAGGTTGTGGCCGGCGAGGCTTGCGGCCCAATCGGTGAAATAGCCGGGCTCGTTCTGGTTCTCCGAGCTGCGGTGATGCTCGAGCCCGATGCCGCCCATCCGGTCGGTCACCGCGTGGAGGAAATCATAATGGTCGAAGTGGCGCGCCCCGAACAGCTTGACCGCCTGGGTCACCAGCGCGCGGTGCCTGGCGAGGACGTCGGCGGGGATGACCAGTTCCTTGGGCGAATCGGCGACGGTGTTGAGCGTGACGCCCATGCCCAGATCGTCGGCGCGGAAATATTTGCCTGCGAACACCGGCGAATCGACCAGCGTGTCGAAGTCGACCGTATCGTAGGTCGTCGTGCCGCCGGCCCCGCTTGCGGTCGGGCGAAGCGCGGTCGCGGCCTTCCAGCCGGTGGGCAAAGTGAGGCTCGCGCGGATCGGGATCTGGCGGGCAAAATAGCCTGCGGGATAGAGCGCCAGCGCCAGCCACTGGACATTGGCCATTTCGCGCGTGACGACGATCCGGCCCTGGTCGTCTGAGGTCGGCGAAAGGTAATTGAAGTGCGCCTCGACGCTGGTCGCGCCTGCGGGGACGTCGAGGTGGAAGGCGAATACCTCGACCGGGTCGCGGGTCCAGGCGAGCGTGCGCCCATTGGCGGTGAAGGTCAGGCCGGCGATCTTGTCGATCGAGTTGCGCGGCGAATGGCCCCCGGGAACCCACTTGGGGAGCATCAGCGTCAGCCGCCCGGGCTGTGCGACGGGGATCGTCTCGCGCACCGCCATGATGCCGCGGTCGAGGTCGGTCACGTCGACATGAAGCTCGAGCGTGCCCGGGTAGGGGACATCGCGCGCCGCCGGGATCGTGTCGACGATGGGGATCGGCTGGGGCCTGCTGTTGGCGCCCAGCGCGCTGGTGGAGGAAAGGAGGGCGAGGGCGATGAGGCTCGCGCGGGCCACTTGGACGGTTGACATGGGGCAGGTGCTAGCCAGTGCGCGCCGCCGCCGCTAGGGGCTTTCGACCAATGAAGACGCCCCAGCCAGTCCGCGGTACCCAGAGCCTGATCGGCGAGGAGGCCGATCGCTTCGCCCAGGTCGTGGCGACGTTCGATCGCGTGCGGCGACTGTACGGGTTCAAGCGGATCGAAATGCCGGTGATCGAGCCGACCGCAGTGTTCGCGCGGACGATGGGCGAGACGACCGACGTCGTGTCGAAGGAAATGTATTCGTTCGACGATCGCTCGGGGGAGTCGATCACGCTCAGGCCCGAATTTACGGCGGGGATTTGCCGCGCCTTCCTGTCGGAAGGGTGGCAGCGGTTCGCGCCGTTGAAGGTCGCGACGCATGGGGCGGCGTTTCGCTACGAGCGGCCGCAGAAGGGGCGGTTTCGCCAGTTCCACCAGCTCGACGCCGAAGTGATCGGGTCGGGCGAGCCTGCCGCGGATGTCGAGTTGCTGGCGTTCGGGGCGCAGTTGCTCGCCGAGCTCGGGATTTCGGGGGTCAGGCTCAAGCTCAACACGCTCGGCGACGCGGCGAGCCGCGATGCGTGGCGGGCGCAGCTGGTCGAGCATTTCGAGAGCGTCCGCGCGGAGCTGTCCGAGGACAGCCAGGCGCGGCTGGATAAGAACCCGCTGCGCATCCTCGACAGCAAGGACGCGAGGGACCGGCCATTCGCCGAAAGCGCTCCGCCAATGGTGCTGACCAGCGAGGCCGAGAATTTCTTCGGGAGCGTCAAGGCCGGGCTCGACGCGGCGGGGGTCGATTACGAGATTGCCCCGCACCTCGTCCGCGGCCTCGACTATTATAGACATACAGCGTTCGAGTTCGTCACCGATCAGCTCGGCGCGCAGGGGACGGTGCTTGCGGGCGGCCGCTATGACGGGCTGATCGAGCAGCTCGGCGGGCCGCATACGCCGGCGGTCGGCTGGGCGGCGGGGATCGAACGGCTGGCGATGCTGATTGATGCGCCAGAGGTGCAGGCACTCGATGTCGCGGTCGTGGTCGAGGACGACCGGGCAATGGCTGCCGGCTGGCAGACGTGCGCGATGCTCCGATCGAACGGACTTTCGACCGAACTGGTCGCGAGCGGTTCGCCGAGAAAGCGCTTCGATCGGGCGGTCAAAAAGGGCGCGAATGAAATATTGGTGCTTGGGATCGAAGGCGACTCGGTGAGTCGGCGGGTGAAGAGCTTCGGTGACCCCAAGGCGGAGGCGGCGCTGGCATGAGCATTTCCTCCGACCGCATCGCGTCGATCGAGGCGAAGAAGCAGGAACTGGGCGACGCGATGTCGGCGGGCAATCTGGCGCCCGAGGATTTCGTTCGCCTGTCCAAGGACTATGCCGCGATCGAGCCTGTCGCGGCGGCGGCGCGCGAGGTGCGGCGGCTGCGGGCCGAGCGCGAGAGCCTCGCCGCGATGACCAAGGACGCCGACGAGGAATTGCGCGCGATTGCGCAGGAAGAGCTGCTCGAGATCGAGCAAAAGCTCCCGCTCGCCGAGCGCGCGCTGGCGCTGCAGCTGCTGCCCAAGGATTCGGCCGACGAGCGCGCGGCGATGCTCGAGGTCCGCGCCGGCACCGGCGGCGACGAGGCGGCGCTGTTCGCGGGCGACTTGCTGCGCATGTACCAGCGCTTCGCCGAGGAGCGCGGCTGGCGGTTCGAGCTGATCTCCTCCTCCTCGGCCGACGTTGGCGGCTACAAGGAAGCGGTCGCCTCGATCAACGGCAGTGGCGTGTTCGCCCGGCTCAAGTTCGAAAGCGGGGTGCACCGCGTCCAGCGCGTCCCCGCGACCGAGAGCGGCGGGCGGATCCACACCTCGGCGGCGACCGTCGCGGTGCTCCCCGAGGCCGAGGAGGTCGACGTTCAGATCAACGACGCCGACCTCAGGATCGACGTCTATCGCTCGTCGGGGCCCGGCGGCCAGTCGGTCAACACGACCGATTCGGCGGTGCGGATCACCCATCTGCCGAGCGGCCTCGTCGTCATCCAGCAGGACGAGAAATCGCAGCACAAGAACAAGGCCAAGGCACTGAAGGTGCTGCGGACGCGGCTCTATGAACTCGAGCGCTCGCGGCTGGCCGACGAGCGCGCGGGCACGCGCAAGTCGATGGTCGGCTCGGGTGATCGCTCGGAGCGGATCCGCACCTATAATTTCCCGCAAGGTCGCGTCACCGACCACCGCATCAACCTGACCCTCCACAAGCTCGACGCGATCCTCGAGGGACCCGGGCTCAACGAACTGACCGAGGCGCTGATCGCCGAGGACGAGGCCGACCGGCTCGCCAGCCTCGACGAGGAATGAGCGCGCTCGCCAAGGCGCTGGCCGGCGCGGCGCGGGTGCTCGGCAAGGTGAGCGACACGCCGCGGCTCGATGCCGAACTGTTGATGGCGGCGGCCGCGGGGATCGGCCGCGACCGCTTGCTGCTCGATCCCCCGAGCGC
>JALYIX010000174.1 GCA_030775565.1 Pseudomonadota bacterium
TCACGCCGACCACGCCGACGACCTCGCCTTCGCTCCCCCGCCACGGCGCGGCGATGACCGACGAGCCCGACAGCGCGAACATGCGGTTCTCCGATCCGATGAAGATGCGGCACCCGTCCGCGTCGCGTGCCCCCTCCAGCAGGCGGCTGATTTCCTGTCGATCCTCGAGGTCGGCGAGCAGGCGGCGGACACGGTCGAGGTCGGTCGCCATCGCCTCGTCGATAAGGTTGGCCTGGCCACGCACGATGAGCACGGGGCGCTGGTCGAAATCGGTGCTCCACGCGGCAAGGCCCGAGGCGACGAGCTCGGTCGCGGCACTGTCGATTGCGGCGCGGTGCTCGGCGACTTCGGTGCGCAGCCGGGCGACGGCCTGGTCGAGGGTCAGGCCCGACAGGCGGGCGGAGACATAGTTGCCGACTTCGGCGAGCGCAGCGGCGCTGGTGCCGGGGGGGAGCGGGACGACGCGATTTTCGACGCTGCCATCGACTCCGACGAGGACGGCGAGCGCGCGGCTTGGGTCGAGCGAGACGAACGACAGCTGGCGGAGGCGCTTTTCCTGCTTGGGGGCAAGGATGACCCCGGCGCAGGCGGAGAGCCCGGAGAGCATCGCCGTCGCGGCGTCGAGCGCCTGCTCGATCGGCCGGTCGCGCAGCTGCGCCTCGATCGCGTTGCGCTCGCGCGCGCCGGGAAGGCTCGCCTGCATGATCCCGTCGACGAACAGGCGCAGCCCGGTTTCGGTCGGGATTCGTCCGGCCGAGGTGTGCGGGTGGGTCAGCAGCCCGCGCTCCTCGAGCTCCTGCATCACCCCCCGGATCGAGGCGGGTGACAGGGACACGCTTCCGGTCAGCATGCGCGAGCCGACCGGCTGGCCACGTTCGAGGTAAGCCTCGACCACCAGCCGGAAAATATCGCGCATGCGGGTGGAAAGTTCGCCGATCGGCTGGTCCATCGCTCCCATCTAGGATTGCCGCGCCCCACGGTCTAGGGAGCGGCGCGAACCCCAAGGAGATTGACCAATGCGCCCATCCGGCCGCGCCCCCGACCAGATGCGCTCGCTGAGCTTCGAACCCGGCTTCACCAAGCATGCCGAAGGGTCGTGCCTCGTGTCGTTCGGCGACACGCGTGTACTCGTCACCGCCTCGGTCGAGGAGAAGGTCCCGCCGTTCCTGCGCGGCAAGGGCCAGGGCTGGGTGACCGCCGAATATGGCATGTTGCCGCGGGCAACCCACACGCGAGGCAATCGCGAGGCGGCCAAGGGCAAGCAGTCGGGCCGGACGCAGGAGATCCAGCGGCTGATCGGGCGGAGCTTGCGCGCCGTGGTCGACATGGCGGCGCTCGGCGAGCGACAGATTTTGATCGACTGCGACGTGATCCAGGCCGACGGCGGCACCCGCACCGCCTCGATCTCGGGCGCATGGGTCGCACTGCGGCTGGCGATCGACACCCTTAAGCTCGCGAAGGACCCGATCCGCACCCAGGTCGCGGCAGTGTCGTGCGGCATCCATGACGGGACGCCGGTGCTCGACCTCGACTATGTCGAGGACAGCTCGGCCGGGTCGGACGGCAATTTCGTCTTCACCGGCGACGGCGCGATCGTCGAGGCGCAGATCTCCGCCGAGGGCGCGACCTTCGACGAGGAGCAATTGCTCCGCCTGCTGCGGCTCGCGCGGATCGGCTGCGCCGACATTTTTGCCGGACAGTTGAAAGCCGTCGGCCGGTGAGGAAGCCCACCAAGCTGGTCATTGCCACCCACAACCCCGGCAAGCTGCGCGAAATTCGCGCGCTGCTCGCACCGCTGGGGATCGAGTGCGTCGGCGCCGAGGAACTGGACTTACCAGAGCCGGAGGAGACCGGGGTGACCTTCGTCGACAATGCCGAGCTGAAGGCGCGCCAGGCGGCCGACCTATCGGGTCTCCCGGCGCTGGCCGACGACAGCGGACTGTCGGTCGATGCACTCCACGGCAATCCGGGAATCTATTCCGCGCGCTGGGCCGAAGATGGAGAAGGGGAGCGCGATTTCCACCGCGCGATGGAGCGTGTCTGGCGCGAGGTCGAGACGGCCGGCCCCGACGCGGGCCATGATGCGCACTTCGTCTGCGTCCTCTCGCTCGCCTGGCCCGACGGGGCGATCGAGAGTTTCGAGGGCCGCTGCGACGGCACGCTCGTCTGGCCGCCGCGCGGCGACAAGGGGTTCGGCTATGACCCGATGTTCGTCAAAGCCGGGATGAGCGAGACCTTCGGCGAGATCGATCCAGCCGAAAAGCACCGCATCAGCCACCGCGCCGATGCCTTCGCCAAGCTCGTCGCCGCGCTGGCCTGAATTTGGCGCCTAGCGGATCGCGGTTCCGTCCTTGTTGCCGGGCGGCGCATAGCGGCAGACGAGGAAATCGCTCCACGCGTTCGATGCAAGGCCACAGCCGATGACGGTCGTCGTCGGCCAGATCATCTGGGTGAAATGCGCCACATCCGACCAGTTTCCGGTCGCGCTGACCATCGGGAACAGACCCGGCCGAAAGGCCCGCTCCTCGTGCAGGAAGCCCGCGATCATCACCGGATAGGCATAGACCCCGCGCGCCCCCATCCACAGATTTTCTCCCTCGCGCCTGCGCCGGCCGGGGGTCGGGTCGTGCTGAAAGCTGTTGGTCCGGGCGAGTACTCCGGCATAGGCCAGCGCACTGGCCGCCAGCGCGTCGCTCCACGCCAGCGGCGCCGCGCCATGCCGCGCCCTGGCGCTATTGTGCGCGGCGAGGATCGTGCCGACGAAATCGCCGCGCGACTGCGCGCGCACCGGGGATGGCTGGAGCAACAGAAGAAATATAAGGGCTTGCCGCATGGCCACTGCACTCCGTCCAGACGCCGGCGACCGGTCGCCGCTCGCCGTCTATATCCACTGGCCCTTCTGTGTCAGCAAATGTCCCTATTGCGACTTCAACAGCCATGTTCGCGAAGCGGTCGACCAGGCGGAGTGGCGGGACGCCTTGCTCGCCGATCTCGCCCATGAGGCCGCGCTGCTGCCGGGGCGGACTCTCGGATCGATCTTTTTCGGAGGCGGCACGCCCTCGCTGATGGACCCGGCAACCGTCGCGGCGCTGATCGAGGCGGCGCGGCGGCA
>JALYIX010000175.1 GCA_030775565.1 Pseudomonadota bacterium
GGCTGGCCCGCGTTCGAGGAATTGCTCGAAGGCGCGGCCGAGATCGACCGCCATTTCCGCTTTTCCGAGCCCCGCGCCAATGCCCCGCTGATGGCCGCCTTCGGCGACCTTGCGGCGACCCAGCTGCTCGGCTGCCAGACGCGCGCGGTGTTCGCCTATGACGAACGGCTGCGGTTGCTGCCGTCATATCTTCAGCAACTGGAGATGGAATCGAATGGCAAGTCGGTCACCGCGGACGGTACGCCGGTCGCTCGACAAACCGCTCCGGTTACCTGGGGAGGGGTTGGGACCGACGCCCAGCACGCCGTGTTCCAGCTGCTTCACCAGGGCACGGTCGTCGTCCCGGTCGAATTCATCGCCTGTATCGAACAGGAGGATGGGCAGGACGACACGCATCATCGACAGCTGCTGCTCAACGCCTTTGCCCAGGGCGCGGCGTTAATGACGGGGCGTTCCAGCGAGAACGGAGCGCGCGCCTATCCCGGCAATCGGCCGTCGACGGCGGTCCTGCTCGACCGGCTCGATCCGCGGACGCTTGGTGCGCTGCTTGCCTTTTACGAGCATCGTACCTTCGCCAATGCGGTTCTCCTCGGGATCAACCCGTTCGACCAGTTCGGAGTGGAACTGGGCAAGCAGATGGCGCGCGCGATCGACGATCCGGACGAACGAGCGGCGTTCGATCCTTCGACCCGCACCCTGATCGAGAAGGCCGGGCTATGACTCAATATGACTATGACTTGTTCGTCATCGGCGCCGGCTCGGGCGGGGTTCGCGCCTCCCGAATCGCCGCCGGACACGGCGCGCGCGTCGCGGTCGCCGAGGAATTTCGCGTTGGCGGGACCTGCGTCATTCGGGGCTGCGTGCCGAAAAAACTGCTCGTCTATGGCGCGCATTTCGCCGAGGATCTCAACGACGCTGCGATGTTCGGCTGGGACGTGCCGGTCAAGCGCTTCGACTGGGCGGTGCTGCGCGACAATGTCGCGGCCGAAGTCAATCGGCTCGAGGGTCTCTATGGGACCACGCTAGCGAACAACAAGGTCGAGCCCTTCCTCGAGCGAGCAACCGTGGCCGGGCCGAACGAGGTTCGCCTCGCCTCGGGGCGCACCGTCACCGCCGAAAAAATCCTGATCGCGGTCGGTGCACGTCCGTTCCTCCCCGAGATCGAAGGCATCGAACATGCCATCACGTCGAACGAGGTGTTTCTCCTCGAGAAGCTACCGAAGCGGATCGTGATCGTCGGCGGGGGTTATATCGCCAATGAGTTCGCGGGTGTATTTCACCAGTTCGGTTCGCATGTGACGATCGTCAATCGATCTGACACGATCCTTCGCGGCTATGACGAAGCGATGCGCGACCGGCTTTTGCAGATCTCGATCGCCAAGGGCATCGACTTCAAGTTCAATTCGAGCTTCGATCGGATTGAGAAGCGAGACGACGGCACGCTCCACCTCGCGATGCGCGGGTGCGACGACATCGCGGCCGACGCCGTCCTGTTCGCGGTCGGGCGCAAGCCCAATGTCGAGGAACTGGGGCTTGAGGCGGTCGGGGTTGCGCTTGGCAAACGGGGCGAGATCAAGGTCGACGCCGACGGGCGCACGAGCGTGCCGTCGATCTTCGCGGTCGGCGACGTCACCGATCGCATCCAGCTGACGCCGGTGGCAATCCGCGAGGGGCAGGCCTTCGCCGACAAGCAGTTCGGCGGGATCGACACCCGCATCGACTATGACTGCGTCCCCAACGCGGTGTTCAGCCACCCGCCGATTGCCGGGGTCGGCCTGACCGAAAGCCAGGCGCGCGACCGCTATGGCGTGATCAAGACCTTCACCTCCGACTTCCGGGCGATGAAGAATGTGCTCGCGGGGCGCAACGAGCGGTCGCTCTACAAATTGGTCGTCGACGAGGCGACCGAGCGCGTCGTCGGCATCCATATGATCGGCCCCGACGCGCCCGAAATCCTCCAGGCCGCAGCAATCGCGGTCAAGGCCGGCCTCAAGAAGGCCGATTTCGATGCGACCGTTGCGCTTCATCCGACGATGGCCGAGGAACTGGTGTTGATGCGATGACCGACCATGATGCGGTGATCATCGGCGCGGGCCACAATGGACTGGTCTGCGCAACCTATCTGGCGAAAAAAGGTCTGAAGGTCGCGATCCTCGAGGCCGCGTCGGTGGTCGGCGGGGCGGCGGTCACCGACGAATTTCACCCCGGTTATCGCAACTCCGCGGCGAGCTATACGGTCAGCCTGCTCAACCCCAAGGTCATCCGCGACCTCGAGCTGGAACGGCATGGCCTCAAGGTCGTGCTGCGCAAGATCGACAATTTTCTGCCGGGGGAGAAAGGGCAATATCTGCTCGGCGGGCGCGACGGACTAACGCGCGCCGAGCTCGCCCGGCACCACCCCGAAGATGGCCCGGCCTACGACCGCTACGTCGCCGAACTCGAAACCGTCGTTCCGCTGATCAAGAAATGGCTGCTCAAGGCGCCGCCGCAGGCGGGGGGCGGGCTGGGGGGCCTGCCGTCCCTGCTGAGCCTCGGGCGTGACATGATCGGGCTCGACACCGACGAGATCCGCATCCTCCACGATTATGCGACGAAGTCCGAAGGGGACATCCTCGACCGCCATTTCAAGGGCGACCTCGCGAAGGCGCTGTTCGGCTTCGACGGGGTCGTCGGCAACTTCGCCTCGCCTTACTCGGCGGGCACGGCCTATGTCCTGCTCCATCACCTGTTTGGTGAAGCAGCGGGTGTCCCCGGGGCGTGGGGCCACGCCATCGGCGGGATGGGTGCGATCACCCAGGCGATGGCGCGCGCGGCGCGCGAGGCGGGGGTCGACATCCTGCTCAATTCGCCGGTCGACGAGGTAATCGTCGAGAAGGGGCGGGCCGCCGGGGTCATCGCGAGCGGCAAGGCGTGGCGCGCGCCGAGCGTCGTCGCAGGGGTCAATCCGCGCCTGTTGTTCGAGCGGCTGGTGCCGGCGGGTGCCGTCTCGCCGCAGGCCGAGGGGCATTTCAAGCGCTGGTCGTGCGAATCCGCGACGTTCCGCATGAATGTCGCGCTCAACCGCCTGCCGAGCTTCGCGGTCCTGCCGGGGCGTGGTGACCATCTCACGGCCGGGATCATCATGGCGCCGAGCCTCGACTATATGGACCGCGCCTATCTCGACGCGCGCCAGAACGGCTGGGCGCAGCAGCCGATCATCGAGATGCTGATCCCCTCGACCCTCGACGAAAGCCTCGCCCCCAAGGGCAAGCATGTCGCGAGCCTGTTCTGCCAGCACTTCCGTTTCGACCTCGGTCCGGGACGCAGCTGGGACGATGAACGGGAGGCCGCGGCGGACGCCATCATCGCCGCCGTCGACCGCCACGCACCGGGCTTCGCCAAGTCGGTCATCGCGCGCCAGATCCACTCGCCGCTCGACCTGGAACGGCGCTTCGGCCTTATTGGCGGCGACATTTTCCACGGCAAGATGGGTCTCGACCAGCTGTTCTCGGCACGGCCGATGATCGGCGCCGCGGACTATCGCATGCCGCTCGCCGGGTTGTACCTATGCGGTTCGGGAGCCCACCCCGGAGGCGGGGTGACCGGTGCCCCGGGCCATAATGCGGCGCAGGCGGTTCTCGCCGATCGCGGCTTCTGGCGCCGGCGCCGTGCCTAGGGTTCGCTGATCGGCTCGGCTTCATGTTCGAGCAGCTCATTGCGGATCCGGACGGCGCTCGTGCCGAGCCTCGTTTCGTAGAGGAAGACGGCGAAGCCCGCCCCGGTCGAGACCATCGCGGCGATGAACAGCAGCGCGATCGGGGTCCCGAAGTGGATGCCCGAGAGCCGCCCGGCGAAGAGCAGCACGACGACGAGACAGATCAGCACGGCGGCGCCGACCGACAGCAGCACGGCCGCATTGACCACCCGGATGCGCCGGTCGAGCACGTAGAGTTCGGTGATGATCTGGTCATGCTCCTTGCCGCGACTGCCCAGCAGCCTGGGTTCGAGGCTGCGCGAGCGGTCGACGATTCGCGCGAGCCGCTGGACGCAGACGTTGAGGAACGCCCCGATCCCGGCGAGGAGGAACACCGGCGCGACCGCCGACTGGATGACCTGCGCGACTTCGGCGTTGGTGGTCGACAGGTCGGGCAAGGCGGAGAGCATGTCCCGCCTATGCACGAGGCATGGGCGCAAGGTCTAGCGGCGGCGCCGAAAGTCGCGGCCGCCGGTCCCGGTGCCGATCGCGATCGCGACCGAGCCGTGGCAGCCGAACGGGACCACCGCCGCGCCGTACATCGCGCTATAGCCACCGGTGCCGGCCTCCATAGCCATTTCGCCATGGGGCGCCGTCGCGCACGGCGCTTCCTCGACGATCCGGCCGGTGGCGACCGGGATCGGCTTGGCACCCTTGGCCGCCGCGTCGAGGATCTTGCGCACTTCCTCGGGGGGAAGGCGCACTTCGGAACCCGGCGGCGAGCCGGGATAGACCGGTGTCACGCCGGGAACGACCGCGCCGTCCGGCACGGTGGCGGGGGCGACGCCAGGGACCGGCGGGGCGGCCAGCGCCGGCCCGGCCATGACGCCAAGCGACGCGATGATGGCGAACAAGCCGGCAGAGGTGCAGTGCTTCATCAACGCGGTTCCTTCCCCTCGGCTGTGCGCCCGGCTTTCTGTCGGCGGGATGAACGTCAGGCGCCGGCGAGCATCTTCTTGATGCCGCGCGCCGCTTGCCGCAGCCTTTGCTCATTTTCGACCAGCGCGAGGCGGACATACCCTTCGCCTTCCTCGCCGAACCCGACGCCGGGCGCGACCGCGACCCTGGCTTCGGTCAGCAGCCGCTTCGAAAACTCCATGCTGCCGAGCGCGGCGAACTGTTCGGGGATCGGGGCCCAGGCGAACATGCTCGCCTGGGGCACGGGGATCGTCCAGCCGGCCTTGGCGAAGCTGTCGACCATGACGTCGCGGCGGCGCTTATAGAGGGCGCGGTTCTCGGCGATGATGTCCTGCGGGCCGTTGAGCGCTGCGGTCGCGGCGGCCTGAATCGGGGTGAAAGCGCCATAGTCGAGGTAGCTTTTCACCCGCGTCAGCGCGCCGATCAGCCGCGCATTGCCCACCGCGAAGCCCATCCGCCAGCCGGCCATCGAATAGGTCTTCGACATCGAGGTGAATTCGACCGCGACGTCCTTGGCGCCTTCGACCTGGAGGATCGACGGGGTCGGCACGTCACCGAAATAGATTTCGGCATAGGCGAGGTCGCTGATCACAATCAGCTCATGCGCCTGCGCGAACGCCACCAGCCGCTGGTAGAAGGGCAGGTCGGCGACATAGGCGGTCGGGTTGGAGGGATAGCCGACGACCAGCACCTTGGGGCGCGGCACGGTGTAGCGCATCGCCATTTCGAGCCGGTCGAAGAAGTCCGGGCCCGGCGCAGCGGGGATCGAGCGGATCGCGGCTCCGGCGATGATGAAGCCGAAGGTGTGGATGGGATAGGTCGGGTTGGGTGCGAGCACGACGTCGCCCGGGGCGGTGATCGCCTGGGCAAGGTTGGCGAGGCCCTCCTTGGATCCCAAGGTGACGATGACTTCGCTCTCGGGATCCAGATCGACGTCCCAGCGGCGCTTGTAATAGGCCGCCTGGGCCTTGCGTAGCCCTGGAATGCCCTTCGAGGCCGAATAGCGGTGCGCGGTCGGCTTGGCGGCGACCTCGGCCAGCTTGTCGATGACATGCTTGGGCGGCATCCCGTCGGGGTTGCCCATGCCGAGGTCGACGATGTCCTCGCCGCGTGCCCGCGCTGCTGCCTTCATCGCGTTCACTTCGGCGAACACATAAGGCGGCAGGCGGCGGATGCGGTAGAATTCCTCGGTCATGGGATCCTGTTGGCGGATTTTGCTGCGCTGCGAAAGGGTGAAGCCTCAGCGCGGCAAGTAGCCGGGCAATTTTAATCCCTTCACGATCGCCATGCCGCGCAGGATGAAGGCAGCACCAAAGGCAATCGCGGCAGCCGGCAGTGCGGCCAGGCCCGCGACCGTCAGCGCAACGAACAGTGCCGACGACAGCGCGGCCGCCGTGACATAGATTTCGGGACGCATCAGGATCGACGGGTCGCCCGCCAGCACATCGCGGATGATCCCGCCGGCGCAGGCCGTCAGCACCCCCATCGCGAACGCCGGCACCGGCGCCACGCCGAACGCGAGCGCCCTCGACGCGCCATAGGTCGAGTAAGCGGCAAGGCCAAGCGCGTCGAACCAGAGCAGGGCGCGCTCATTCCAGCGGTGCCGGGCCGTGATCCACACCGCGACGCCCGCGCCGAGGCAGATGCCGAGCGTGGCGTTCTTATGGACCCAGAACACCGGCGCCCCGATCAACAGGTCGCGCAACGTCCCTCCGCCGACCCCGGTGACCACCGCGAAGAACAGGAAGGTCACCAGCGTCTGGCGCTTCTCGGCGGCGAGCAGCGCTCCCGAGATTGCGAACACCGCCAGCCCGAAATAGTCGAGCAGGTAGAGTGTATCGGGGATCGTCGGGGTTGGAAGAACGGGCGGCATTCCTGATCCTTGCTGCCAGGATCGCAACGAAGCAACCCGACGCTTGTCGCGGCAGGGCAAAGGCGTAAGCTCGGCGCATGACCGATCAACTCGACTCCCCGACCGCCAATATTCCAGGCCTGGAAGACTGGCAGCACTGGACCCTCGTCATGGGCCGGGCGCAGCAGATGCTGATGGAGACCTGGGCCGACGGCCTCGCCAAGGAGGGTCCGATCGCCAAGGTCACCACCGACCCGCTGCCCCTGCTCACCGCCGGCGCCGAAGCCTGGTCGAAAGGGCTCGAGGCATGGGGCCAGATGCTGACCGGCTTTGCCAAGGCCGGCGAGACGCGCGACAAGCGCTTCAGCAGCGCGGAGTGGCGCGACAACCCGTTGTTCGACACGATCCGCCAGTCATACCTCGCGATTTCGGACCAGCTGCTTGGCTCGGTCGACAAGGTCGAGGGGCTCGACGAGCCGGCGCGGCAGAAACTGCGCTTCGCCACCAAGAGCTTCGTCGATGCGATGAGCCCGTCGAACTTCGCGCTGACCAATCCCGAGGTCATGAAGCGGACGATCGAGACGCGCGGCGAAAATCTGCTCGACGGGCTGTCGAACATGCTGGCCGACATCAAGGCCGGGCAGATGAGCCAGAGCAAGGCCGGCGCGTTCGAACTCGGCCGCAACCTCGCCATGACCCCGGGCAAGGTCATCCACGAGACGCGCCTGTTCCAGCTGATCCACTACGCGCCGACTACCGAAAAGGTGCTCAAGACCCCGCTGGTCGTCTTTCCGCCGTGGATCAACCGCTTCTACATCCTCGACCTGACGCCCGAGAAGAGCTTCGTCAGATGGTGCGTCGACCAGGGCGTGTCGCTGTTCATGGTCAGCTGGAAATCGGCCGACGAGAGCCTCGCCGATGTGACCCTCGACGATTATGTCGCGGCGCAGGTCGAGGCGGTCGACGTCATTCGCGAGCAGCTTGGCGTGAAAAGCGTTCACACCATCGGCTATTGCGTGGCGGGCACGACGCTCGCCGCGACGCTGGCGCTGCTCGCCGCGCGCAAGGAAGCCGACAAGGTCGCCTCGGTCACCTTCTTCACCGCGCAAGTCGATTTCGAAAAGGCCGGCGACCTTACGCTGTTCCTCGGCGACGAGACGATGGGGCTGCTCGGCCAGCTGACCGAGGACAAGGGCTATCTCGACGGCCGCTATATGGCGGCGACCTTCAACCTGCTGCGCGGGCGGGACCTCGTCTGGTCCTATGTCGTCAATAATTATCTGATGGGGCAGGAGCCGGCGCCGTTCGACCTGCTCCACTGGAACGGCGATACGACCAACCTGCCGGCGGGTTGGCACCGCGATTATCTGGAGACGCTCTACCGCCAGAACAAGCTGGTCAAGGCGGGCGAAATCATCGTCGACGGCACGCCGATCGACCTCAAGCTGATCAAGACCCCGGCCTATATCCAGGCCGGCCGCGAGGACCATATCGCCCCGCCCGAAAGCGTGTGGCGGCTGATGGACCATCTGGCCGGGCCGAAGCGGTTCGTGCTGGCGGGGTCGGGGCACATCGCCGGCGTGGTCAACCCCCCCGCTGCGGGTAAATATCAATATTGGACCGACGACGGGAAGGCGCAGAGCCTGGCCGAGTTCATCGACGGGGCGACCGAGCACAAAGGGAGCTGGTGGCCAGACTGGATCGAATGGCTTCGCGGCCAGGCTCCGGCGATGGTCGCGGTCGAAGGGGCCCGGATCCCGGGAGCGGGCAAGTACAAGGCGATCGAGGACGCGCCAGGACGCTACGTCAAGTCCCGTTAGCTCGGGTCGAGAAGGCGGGCGCCGCGCTTAGACGTCGGCATTTCTTGGCGATCCCCGTCGCGCGTTCCTGATCAGCGCGAAACTGTAGAGCGCAAGCGCGCTCCAGATCGCCGAGAAGGCAACGGCATGCGCGCGGGTGAACGGCTCGCCGTAAAGGAACACGGCGACCAGGAACTGAATCGTCGGGGCGATGAACTGGAGCATACCCATCGTCGAATAGGGCAGGCGACGCGCGGCGGCGGTGAACAGCAGCAGGGGCGTGGTCGAGATGATCCCGCTCAGCGCCAGGAGGAGGCTGACATGCGCGGTCGGCGCAATCGGCGGGCTTCCCGGAACATGGGCGAAAACCAGCCAGCCGAGCGCCAACGGGGCAAGCATGCCGGTCTCGATCGCCAGTCCGGTGAGCGCGTCGGCGGCGACGATCTTGCGTACCAGTCCGTAGAGCGAGAAGCTCACGCAGAGGATCAGGCTGAGCCACAATTGGCCGATCGCGCCGGCCGCGAGCACCGCGATCCCGGCCGCGGCGATGGCGACCGCGGCCCATTGCAGGGCACCAAGCCGCTCCTTGAGGAAAAAGCGCCCGAGCAGGATGTTGGCGAGCGGGTTGAGATAATAGCCGAGGCTTCCGGCGAGAATGTGCCCGCTGTTGACTGCGTAGATGTAGAACACCCAGTTGATCGCGATCAGCACCGAGCTGGCCGCGATCAGCAGCACCGTTCGCCGCGCCTTGAGTGCTCGGCGAAGCGTTGGCGCGCCGCCCGTCACTGCCACCAGTGCAGCCAGCACGACGAGCGAGAGCAGCACGCGAAAAGCGACGATCGAAATCGCCGGGACCGCTTTCAGCAGCTTGAAATAGATCGGCAGCACACCCCATCCGGCATAGGCGATGACGCCATAGGCAAGGCCCGTCCGCTGATAGCGACGATGGTCGGCGGCGGACGGCGAGCGGGCGGGGGAGGGCAAGGGAGACGCGTTCACTGCGCGCCCCGCTAGCCCGAAGAAACGCGAAGTCAACCGATGCGGTTGTCGCCGCGTTAGTTGATTGACGCCACGCCCGGTGCGAGGGTTGGGTGAATCGCTTCGTAAGGAATTGCCCGTGCCGCGTGCCTTGCTACTCGTCCCGGCCCTTGCACTGGCGCTCGCCGGTTGTGTGACCCGGCCTGCGCCGCGTCCCTTGGTGACGATTACGGCGGCGCCGCCGACCAAGGCCGACGTTTGGCAGCGTATCGCCAGCACCGCCGACGTCGATCGCATCGCGCGAATCGCCGAGGCCTGGCGTGCAGGCCTAGCCGAGGCGCGCGCGCATGGCGGCAACGACGACATTCGCAAGGAAGGCCGCCTGCTGGTCCCCGACGCCGCCGCGCCGCGTCCCGCGCCGACCCCGGGGAGCTATTCCTGCCGCCTCGTCAAGCTCGGCAGCGCCAAGCTGCGCGCGCCGGCGTTCGAGCGGTTCAAGCCCTTTTTCTGCTACGTTCAGGTCGAGGGCGACTTGCTGACGATCGTCAAGCAGACCGGCAGCCAGCGCCCCGCCGGACGGTTGTGGGAGGACGATGTGCCGACCCGGCTGGTCTATCTCGGCAGCCTGGCGCTGGGCGAGGAGGACCAGCCCAAGGCCTATGGCGAGGACCCCGCGCGCGACATGGCCGGAGTCGTCGAGCGGATCGCGCCGTTCGTGTGGCGGCTGGTCATCCCGTTCCCGCGCAACAATGCCAAGCTCGATGTTTACGAGCTGACCCCGGTGGCCGAACAGCCCAAGTGACCGATCTGCTGGGTGATCCCGAGGAAGTGCGCGCGCATCTCGTCGCGGCGGCCGCGGCGGGGCATGCGCTGACCTATTCCGAATTGCTGGAACGCCTCGGGCATGGCTTCTCGCGGCCCAAGATGCGGGCGTTGTGCGTCACGCTCGGTGTCGTCGACCGCGCTGCGGCGGCGCGCGGCGAGCCCGAGCTCGCCGTGCTGGTCGTGCGGCAGTCCGATGGATTGCCAGGGCAGGGCTGGTGGGTCGCCGGCGGGGGACGCGATCATGGCTACGAGGGGCCGTGGGAAGGGCCCGCGGCGGCGGGGTTCGTGAAGGCGCTTCAGGCCAAGGCGTTCGCTTATTGGGCGGCGCGCTCGCCTTGAGCGCGCGCCTCGGCTAAGCGGCGCGCCATGGCCGCAGAACGCACCTTCACCGTCGCCGAGGACGACGACGGTATCCGCCTCGATCGCTGGTTCAAGCGGCACTTGCCCGACACCAGCTTCAACATCGTTTCGCGCTGGGCGCGGACGGGGGCGCTGCGCATCGACGACAATAAGGCAACGCCGGGGGACCGGGTTGCGACGGGACAGGTGCTGCGCATGCCGCCTGCCGAAGCCGCCCCCGCCGAGGGCAAGCGCGCAGCGCGCCCGGTGGTGCCGCTGACCGAGGACGAGGAGCGCTATGTCCAGGAAATGGTCATCGAACGCACCCGCGACGCACTAGTGCTCAACAAGCCGCCGGGATTGGCGACGCAGGGCGGGACGAAGACCAACCAGCATCTCGACCGGCTGCTCGACGGGCTGGCCGACGATGCCGGCAACCGGCCCAAGCTGGTCCACCGGCTCGACAAGGACACCTCGGGGGTGCTGCTCGTCGCGCGATCGGCGCGGGCGGCGGGGCATTTCGCCAAGACCTTTTCCAGCCGTACCGCGCGCAAGGTTTACTG
>JALYIX010000176.1 GCA_030775565.1 Pseudomonadota bacterium
CCGCGAGGTAGATAGGGTTGCCGTCGGCAGTCAGAACAATGTGCTTGCTGAGGGTAACAGAAATATGGGCCCGTCCTGGTCGCTGGCCCCGCACTCTCACGACGATCGTTGCGGGCTGGGAGCTAACAAGGGCGATACGGCATCGTCCGGTTTGAACGCGGCACGGACCGGAAGCTGTAATTGGCCGGGGCCGCGCAGAAATGTCGCCCAAATAAGTACAAGGGACCGAGAAGGATCTCGAGGCGCGTCCGCCGAGCGAACGCCAGGGACGTGAAGTTACCTTGGAAGCATCGCCTGCATCACGCATTTCGGGCCTTGATTCGCAGCGCGTCCCAACTGGCGTCTCCATGCCATCCACCGTCAACCGGCAAACTCACACCGTTGATGAAAGCGCCGCTTTCCCCGGCCAAAAAGACAATCGCCGCGGCAATGTCCTGTGGGCTGGCAAAACGGCCCATTGGTACCCGATTGATGATGTCTTGATCAGAATAAGCGCCCGATCCCTGATCGGCGATATCCATCTCGGATTTGATCCAGCCGGGACAGACCGCGTTGACCCGCACCCCGCGCCCGCCCCACTCGGCCGCGAGGGTCCGCGTCAAGCCTATCAGGCCATGTTTGGAGGCATTGTAGGCGGCGCGGTGGATGACCCCGCCAAGTCCCGCGATCGAGGCTACATTGACAATACTGCCTCTACCACGGGCAAGCATCTGCCGGCCGAACGCCTGCGAGAGCAGAAACGGACTTTGCAGATTGACTGCCATAACTGCTTGCCACTGTTCGAGGCTTGTCGTTTCGGCCGGAGCGATGCAGCTGATGCCGGCGTTGTTGACTAGCACATCCGTCGCGCCGCTGCTCGCAGCAACACTGGCGGCCAGTTGTGCGATGAAGTCCGCAGACGCTATGTCGCCACTTAATCCCTCGGCCGAGAGACCTTCTTCGCGCAAGCTTTCAACCAGTTGATCGAGCGGCTTGATATCGGTCAGCACGACGTAATAGCCGGTGCGCGCCAGCATCTGGGCCGTAGCCAGTCCAACACCCTGAGCGGCTCCTGTGACCACGGCTGTCTTCATCACGGCGCTCCTGCTGTTTCCCGTCTGGGTGCCAAAGTTGCCCGCATGGGCGTGGGTCGCTGCCCCCCGGGAGGCCGACATCCCCCAATGATAGCAGCTTTGGAAGGCTGGAGTCTCGTCGGTGGCCGACCGTCTGCCATTGGCGACGGCGAAGCTCAGCACCCGTGCTTTACGCCGCCGTCCAGTGGCGACGGATGCCGGTGCAGGTGAATTCGCATCGAGCAGCGCAAAGCTCTTCTCGCGTGCCATGTTGCAGGCCCGGGAGTGCGACGGAAAGCTGTGATTCCGCACGAGACCGCGATGGGCTAGGCAAGGCAATCTGGCAGAGGGTAGAGCAAATGGACGTCGCGATGATCGAGCTTTCGGCAACCGCAGCAGTGGCGGCGATGCGGGCGGGGGAGATGTCCGCGCTGGATTACGCCGAAGCGCTTCTGGCGCGCTGTGCGGCGGGCGCCGCGCTCAACGCCTTCATCACGCTCGATCCCGCGGCGGTTCGCGCGGGGGCGCGGGCGGCGGATGCGCACCGCGCGGCGGGCGGTTTTCTGGGCCCGCTGCACGGCCTTCCGATTCCGGTGAAGGACAGCGTCAATACGGCCGGTATTGAAACGACAGTGGGTACAAAGGCGCTGCGTGGCTGGATCCCGGCGCGCGATGCGACCACCATCGCCCGACTGAAGGCGGCCGGGGCGATCGTCCTCGGCAAGACCAATATCCATGAACTGTCGTTCGGCTGGACCAGCGGCAACCTGGAGTTCGGCGCGGTGCGCAACCCTTATGATCCCTCGCGCATCCCCGGCGGCTCCTCGGGCGGCACGGCGGCGGCGGTGGCGGCGCGAATGGCGCCGCTGGGTGTGGCGGAGGATACCCAAGGCTCCATTCGCGTTCCGGCGGCGCTGTGCGGCATCACCGGCTTTCGCCCCACGACAGGCCGCTACCCGACCGACGGCACCGCGCCGATCACCGCATTGTTCGACCAGATCGGGGCACACGCGCGCTGCGTTGCCGACCTGGCGCTGTTCGATGCGGTGGTAAGCGGGGATGCGGCCAAGATCGAACCGGCCACGCTGTCGGGCCTGCGCATCGGCATCGACCGCGATTTCTTCTTTGCCGGCATCGATGCCGAAGTGGCGGCGCCGGTCGAGGCGGCGCTGGCACGCCTGTCCGCTGCGGGGGCGCTAATCGTCGAGGCGCCGGTGCCAGGGCTCGACCGGGTGGTTCCGATCGCGATGGCGATCCAGGTGCACGATGTGGTGCCGGCGCTGAAGCGCTATCTCGCAGAGTCGGACGCACCTGTCGATTTCGACACGATGTTCGCCGGGGTCAGTGCCGATATCGCGAACATCTTCGCCCTAGTCGCGCTGCGCGGTGCACCGGGGGCAATCACCGACGATGGTTATGCCGCCGCCCGCGACAAGGCACGGCCGGCGCTGCAGCAGGCGATGGCGGCCTGGTTCGCCGGCCATCGTGTCGACGCCATGCTGTTGCCGGCGACGATGGTACCGGCAACGCCGATGGGCGATGAAGGCAATATCGATATCGGCGGCACGGCGGTGCCCTTTGCCACCGCCATCGCCCGTAACATCACGCCGGGCAGCACCTTGGGTCTGCCCGGTCTGGTGCTGCCCTGCGGCTTGACGACAGGGGGCCTGCCAGTGGCAATCGAGCTTGACGGCCCGGCGGGCGACGACCGCCGGCTGCTTGCGATTGGCATGGCGGTGGAGGCCGTACTCGGGCCGCTGCCGGCACCGATACTCCGCGATTAGGAATCGCGCACATTGCCGGGGTGAGGAGCAAACGCAATTTTGCGTTTTCGGCCTGCAAACGCCGTGGGGTCGCACTTATAACGTCGTTCAGTGAACGGCTACTTTTAGCCCCCCCCCACATCGACTGGGCCGCTACTTCAATGGAGCGCCTTCGATCGGCATCAGCAGTCGTCGCAGCAGGGGCGTGGCCGCTAGCAAGACCACACCGCCGATGATTGGAACAAGTGCAATCACCGTCCAGAAGAACGTGGGTCCGCGCTCCTCGTAAATTCCGCTCAATGGGCCACTCAGGAAACCCGCGATGCTCATCGTTAGCAAATTTAGACCCAGCATCGTCCCGCGCCAACGTTCCGGGGAATAGGTGGCGATGAACGCTGCGCAGGTGGGGACAAACAAAACCCATCCGGCGTTGGCTACGATATGGAAGGCAAGTGGCAGGACGATCGGGATATTTGTCTCACGCCCGGCAACCCAAGGCGCGCCGGCCAGAACCAGCATGCCCATCCCGAACAGCAGGCAGCCCCAAATCATCCGCCCGTAATTCTCCGCAGTTGGAACTCCCCGACGCCAGTAGAAGATGGCCCCGACTGCCATCACCATTGGCGCCAGACTGTCCAGAGATTGGAGCCACGGCACGGGTATGCGAAAGCCGTCGACGATCCGATCCACGCGATCGTTCACCCAGATGTTGTAGATGTTCCAGATTTGGACCTGAGCCATCCAGAAGGAGAGCGGGACAACAAGGAAGAACGCCAGCAGCACAAGGTTGCGTTTCTCTCCGCCGGAAAGTGCGGAATGCTCCGAGCCGCGCCGTGCGCGCGGCGGATCGGGCGGCAGCGTCTTCATTCTAAGCATGTACCAGACCAGCCCGACGAGCATGCCCGCCGCGGCAATGGCGAAAGCGGGATGGAAGCCGTAGCGATCGTTCACGATGCCGATGATGAGGGGCGAGATGAAGCCGCCCGCTGAAACGGTCAGGTAAAAGATCTGGAATGCTTCGGCGGTGCGAGGATCTTGTGCATCATAGAGCGCGCGTAATTGCGGCGTAACGTTACCGCGCAGCAGCCCAGCTCCGACGAGGACCAGCATCAACCCGATCAGGAACGTCTGGGTGAATCCAAGCGATAGGTGCCCCAAGCTCATCAAAGATGCGCCCCCGATCACGCCCGCTCTGCGCGAGATAAACCGGTCACCCAGCCAGCCCCCGATAAGAGGCAAGAGACCAAGAGCAGTTACGTAGAGAGCGAAGATCTGCGTCGCCTGGCCTTCGACGCTAAGGTGTCCGCGGAAAACCGCGATCGCGGAACTCAGGGAGCTAAGTCCGACGACATGTGCGGCCCGCCCCGGCAGCAGCAGGTATTGGGTCATGTAGAGGATAAGCAACGCTTGCATGCCGTAGAAGCTCGCGCGATCCCACAACTCCGTCGCGGCTAAGGTCCAAAGTCCTGGCGGATGGATGCGCATTGGCTGTGCTACGTCTGCATCAAGCGCGATCGTCGCCATCTGCCACCCCCTTTCAAGCGTTCGCGAAGACTGACCTGTTTCATGATTAGCGCAAGCGAATTCGCTGGCGCTAGGGGCCCAGCGAACGGCGCCTGTTGCCCTGCGTCCGCTGTAGCGAAAAAACCGAGCGAATGACCGGCGCACTCGCTATGGGCGGGCGATGCAGTCCGACATCGAGATTTCGCGCAGCGCGACGCTGCT